>JAQBCT010000183.1:0-4499 GCA_032124855.1 Gammaproteobacteria bacterium | reverse complement strand
TCGAAACAGCGTGCCGGTGACACCCACGATGTCGCCGATATCCCACAGGTCGTTGAAGCCCGCGTAGGCAGCCTCACCGACTATCTCGCGGCGCACATAACACTGGATGCGTCCAGAGCCATCCTGAATGGTAAAAAAGCTGGCCTTGCCCATGACCCGCCGCAGCATGACGCGGCCGGCGACCGCGACCTCGATAGGTTCGGCCGCCAACTCGTCCTTCTGGGCGCCACCATGGCGCGCCTGCAGCTCAGCGGCGGTTGCGCTGCGGCGGAAGTCGTTTGGGTAGGCGCCGCCCGCAGCACGAAGCGCGGCGAGCTTGTCACGGCGGTGCCCGATGATGTCGTTCTCCTCCGTCATCTACATCCCCGCCTTCAAACTTGCTTCAATGAATTCATCCAGATCGCCGTCGAGCACCTTCGTGGTGTCCGTGCGTTCCACCCCGGTGCGCAAATCTTTGATGCGCGATTGATCGAGCACGTACGAGCGGATCTGACTGCCCCAGCCGATGTCGGCTTTACCGTCTTCGACAGTCTGCTGCGCGGCACGGCGTTTCATCATTTCCAGTTCATACAGCTTGGCGCGCAACTGCTTCCAGGCCTTGTCACGGTTCTGGTGCTGGGAGCGTTCACTCTGGCACTGCACCACCGTATTGGTCGGCAGGTGCGTGATGCGCACGGCGGAGTCGGTCTTGTTCACGTGCTGACCGCCTGCGCCACTGGCGCGGTAAGTGTCCAGGCGCACGTCGCCCGGGTTGATCTCGATTGCAATCTCTTCATCGATCTCGGCGGAAACGAATACGGAGGCAAAGGATGTGTGGCGACGGTTGCCCGAGTCAAAGGGCGATTTACGCACCAGTCGATGCACGCCTGTCTCCGTGCGTAACCAGCCGTAGGCGTACTCACCATTCACGGCGACCGTGGCGCCCTTGATACCTGCCACCTCGCCGGCGGACAGCTCGGTAATTTCCGCAGTGAAACCGCGTTGCTCGGCCCAGTGCAGGTACATCCGCAGCAGCATTTCAGCCCAATCCTGCGCTTCCGTGCCACCCGATCCCGCCTGGATCTCAAGGAATGCATTGTTCGGATCGAGCTCGCCGTGAAACATCCGGCGGAACTCCAGATCACCCAGTCGCACCTCCACACCATCAAGCTCACGCGATACTTCATCGAGCGTCGCCGAATCATCTTCGGCTGCCGCGAGCTCCAACAACTCGCCCATATCGCTGAGCACCGTGGCCACCGATTCGAGATTGGAGACGATCCGTTCCAGAGTGGCGCGTTCACGACCCAGGGCCTGGGCACGCTCAGGCTCTTCCCAGACGTCGCCCTGGGAGAGCTCGAGTTCTATTTCTTCGAGGCGGTGTTTGCGGTCGGTGAAGTCAAAGATACCCCCGAAGCGCTTCGTTGCGCGTCATCAGATCTTTGAGTTGTTCCCGTAGTGAGGTGAGCTCAGCCATGGTTGATCCCGGATTGATCCGGGTCCCGCAAAAAAGCGCGGCAGTCTATCACGATTGCACCGGCTCGATGTATTCCACCATCAGCTGCAGCGTGACATTGTCCCGGTATTCATTGCGCGTCAGGCGATAGCCAACCAGCACGCGAGAAGCGCCGTGCAGCGGGGCCTGGTTGAATGCAATGCCGTCGACGACTCGCTGCCCGTTGCGCAGCGACAGCTTCAGATGATTGCTGCCCACTACCCGTTGGTGAACGATCTCGAAATGGCCGTGGAACAACGGTTCCGGAAACGCCTGGCCCCACGGCCCACCGCGAGCAATTTCGTCAGCCAGTTGCAACT
Organism: Gammaproteobacteria bacterium; assembly: GCA_032124855.1. Lineage (GTDB taxonomy): Bacteria > Pseudomonadota > Gammaproteobacteria > Pseudomonadales > Azotimanducaceae > DATJGR01. Next base: position 2,705 of record JAQBCT010000183.1, on the reverse strand, counting down.
GCAGTTCAGCCGCCGCCAGTTCGCCGTCGCTCAACAGCACGCCTTCCAGTTCGTCTACCGATATCCAGCGTGCAATTTCCTTGGCAAATGCATCGCCAAAACGCGCCAGATGGATGCGTCGGATCGACAGACCCGCCGCCATCGCATGCCCGCCAAAGCGCTGGATCAATCCAGGGTAGCGCGTCGCAATCGCATCCAACGCGTCGCGAATGTGCACCCCGGCGATTGACCGGGCCGACCCCTTGAGTTCATCGGGCGCTGAGGATCCCGCGTCGGCGAACGCGATGACCGGACGGTGGAAGCGATCCTTCAGTCGTCCCGCGACAATCCCCACCACGCCCTGATGCCAGTTCTCGCGATAGACGCAGAGCCCCAGCGCCGCATCGGCTTCCAGGTTCACGGCAGCAACGGCCAGCTCGGCTTCCCGCGTCATCTGCTGCTGAATGGCACGCCGCGCTTCATTGAGTTGCTCGAGCGCGGTTGCCAGTGATCGCGCCTCAATCAGCGTGTCAGCAAGCAGGCAACGGATGCCATTGCTCATGTCGTCGAGACGACCAGCGGCGTTGATGCGGGGGCCAATGGCGAAGGCGAGATCCTGTGCCGTGAGGCTGTGCAGCGACCGCCCCGCAGCTTCGCACAGCGCACGAATGCCAGGCCGCGTTTTGCCGGCCTGTATGCGGCGTAGACCCTGTTGCACGAGGATGCGATTGTTCCTGTCCAGCGGCACGACGTCGGCGACAGTGCCGAGCGCTACCAGGTCCAGATAGTCGGCCATATTTGGCTCGTCGATTGCCGAGCGTGCAAACCAGCCACGCTCGCGCAGCACACCGCGCAGCAGCGAGAGCACGTAGAAAATGACGCCGACGCCGGCGAGGTTGCGACTGGCGAACCGGCAATCGGGAAGATTGGGGTTGACGATCGCGTGCGCCGCCGGCAGTTCCCGTCCCGGCAGATGGTGGTCTGTAATGATCACAATCGCACCCGCGTCTCGAGCGGCCTGCACGCCGGCAACACTCGAGATTCCATTGTCCACCGTCACCAGCACATCCGGCGCATCCTGCATCGCCAATGCAACGATCTCGGGTGTCAATCCGTAGCCGAACTCAAAGCGGTTTGGCACGATGAAACTGACGCGTGGACAGCCCATCGCGCGCAGCACGGCAACACCGAGCGCACTGGATGTGGCGCCATCGGCGTCGAAATCACCAACGAAGCAGATATGGCGCGCCTGCATGACGGCGTCCGCGAGCAGCTGTGCCGCTTCAGCCGCCCCATCGAGCGTTGCCGGCGGCAGCATGCGCGGCAGTGACAGATCGAGTTCATCGACACTGGCTATACCGCGCGCGCGGTACAACTGCTGCATGCGCTGAGACAGGTTGTCGCCAAGATCACCCGTCACTGCCACTTGCGTCCGTTCGACGATTCGCCGCTGGTTCAACACGCGCGCAACGTCGCCCGCGGCCATGTCAGGCGTGTTCGTCCAGCGACTCGACGCGGATGCGCATGATCGGATGAACCACTTCGGTGAGCGCCTGAATGGCCGCCACCGCCTCATCCAGCGATCGTTCCTCAACACGGTGCGTGAGAATGATCACGGGCACCCATGTCACATCGTTGGTCGCTCGAATCGCCTGCTCGCGCTGGATGACCGCTTCGATGCTGATGCCATTCACCGACAGAATCTGCGCCACCTTGGCCAGCACACCCGGCTGATCCACCGCCGGAATGCGCAGATAGTACGCACACACGACTTCTGCCATCGGCAGCGGCTTCACGCCGACATCGGCGGGCACGGCGACGGCGTTGCCCCGGGCAATATCGATCAGGTCTGCCAGCACCGCCGACGCCGTCGGTAGGGCGCCGGCGCCGGGTCCGTAGTACAGCGACGAACCCACCGCATCGCTGTTGATCACGGCGGCATTCATCACACCGTCCACTTTGGCCAGCAAGCGTCCTTCGGGAATCAGCGTCGGATGCACTCGCATCTCGATGCCGCGATCCGTGCGGCGGGTGATGCCCAGGTGTTTGATGCGATAACCGAGCGCGGCGGCGTACTCCAGATCCTCTGATCCGAGGCGACTGATGCCTTCCGTATAGACGGCCCGCGCATCCAGCTTCACACCAAACGCGAGCGCCGCCAGGATCGCGAGCTTGTGCGCCGCATCGATGCCTTCGATGTCGAAGGTGGGATCGGCCTCGGCATAGCCCAGCGACTGGGCCTGCGCGAGCGCGGTCGAGAAATCACGCCCCGCAGCCATCTCCGTGAGAATGAAATTGGAGGTGCCGTTGATGATGCCGGCGATCCAATGGATGGTGTTGCCCGACAGACCTTCGCGTAACGATTTGATGAGCGGAATTCCGCCCGCCACAGCACCTTCGAATCCCACCGATATCCCGGCTTCCTGCGCTGCGCGCAACAGCACCGCGCCTTGAGTCGCAATCAGCGCCTTGTTGGCCGTAACAAAGTGTTTGCGCGCGCCAATGCACTGGCGAAACAGTTCTGCCGCAGCGTCGACGCCGCCCATGGCTTCAACCACGACGTCGACTTGTGGATCTGCAATCACGTCAGCGAGCGACGTCGAGAACGCTACACCTGGCGGTACGAGGTAAGGCTTGGGGGTGCGGCTGGCGACGCGCACAATTTCGACGCTCCGACCCGCCTGACGCGCCACACCCACGCGGTTTTTGGTGAGCAGTGTGACAAC
>JAQBCT010000182.1:0-2937 GCA_032124855.1 Gammaproteobacteria bacterium | reverse complement strand
CGGGTGGCTTCGAGGTGGCTTACCCAGCGTTCCCTCAAGGTCTTGAATCCCCCCCCACCGGTTACTGGGCTTGAGCGAGACGCCGAACACTTCAGCCAACTCGCGATAGAAGTCACCGAGGTTACTCTGCGGGTGATTGAGGATCCCGACAGTGAGATCGGTCTGGCGTTCAAGCCGGTCAGCCAGGGCGCGCAGCACGACGCTCTTGCCGGTGCCGGGATCGCCCTGAATCAGGGCGAAGCCGCCTTCGCGGATATGGACGTTCTCAATGCGCCAGAAGAAGTCATTGATCTTGGGCGACAGGTACAGTGCTTCGCTGGGCAACTCGGTGCTGAATGGGTTCCACTTCAGGCCAAACTGGGTCAACAGGATACGGTTCATGCGTTGGGCTCCGGGGTTGAGGAAGAATCGTCGAGTTCAAGATAGGCGGGCGGCAATCCGGTCGCGGCAAACTGCGCCAGCAGGTGACGCATGAGCGGGGCCTGCGGATCACTGGCGGTGGCGCCGCCGGTGAGTGTGGTCACGGGCCGTGACGATAGTCCGGTGGGTTTGGTAATCCGACGTCTGTACCCATCGGCATTACGGGTTTTGTCCAGCGGATAGATCGTGGCCTGGATGATCCCGGAGCGGGGATCGACGAGGTCGGCCCGGCTGCGGTCCCAGCGGGCGTAGCGCAGGGTCAGTTCACGCAGGTGACTAAAGAGCTGAGGAATTTCAAAGCGCACGCCGTCCAAGGATACGGTGCCATCGCTGCGGCGTTGGGTGCGCTTGACCTCGATGCGGAAGTGGCGAGCGAGGGTCGCGGAATCCGGACAGTCGCGCAGTACGCTCGGTGCGTCCATAAAACGTTGCAGGGGCGTGGCATCGTTTAGCTCCCGGTGTACGGTGATTTGGTACTCATGTTCGGTCCAGGCGAAAGACGCTTCGTTCAGTTGCGCCAGCGTCAGATTGGGGACTGCGTCGAGCATGGCCATCAGGCGACTTTCCACGCGATTCCATAGCGTCTCCTGTTTGCCGTTCATCCACGCGCTGCGCGGTTTGGTCGTGAGCGCCAGGATGCCCAAGTGGTGTAGGCCGGCGCTGAATTCGCCGGAGATCATGGCCGAACCGTTGTCGCTGTAGAGGGTTCTGGGCAACCCCCGCCGCTGCAACGCTTGCGAGACGCAGTGCACCAGGCACTCGGTGTTCTCGTGGGCGTACCACTGCAGATGGCAGATCAGACGCGAGCAGTCGTCGATCACACACAGAGCGATGGGTGAAATCCATTCGCCGTGCCGGCTCAGGACCTTCAGCGACCCCTGGTGTCCATCCAGATGGAACAGCGCGCCGACGTGCGTGGCCTCGAAGCTGCGCACTTCCCGAGTGCCGTCCGGAACCGCGGCTCGTTGCGGACCCGACACCGGTTCACGCTGCCGCCACAGCCCCTGAGAGCGGAAGAACCGTAACACCGTCGCGTAGGACGGAAGCGCTGCGTCATCGACGCTGACCCGTAGATTGTCGTAGTGAAGCTGGATGTTCCACTTCGGATGCGCCGCATACTGCGCCCGGATCGCGTCGGCCAACTCGGCGCTAATCGCGCGCATACGCCCAGCATCAGCCCGCGGCACGGTAGCCAGCATCGTGGCAGGGTCGGGACTGCGTCGTGCCAGCGCAAGCCAGCGCTCCAGCGTGGACACCCCGAAACGCACATCACTACCGTGAATCGGGTGACGCCAAGTCTGCCGACTCAATTCGCTCAGCTGTTGCTTCAATTCGCCGTGCGCGGGAGGAGCGGCCAACAACTGACCGATGATCAACAGGCGCAGCCGGGCCCATCGATCCCGGGTGTTCAATTCGTCTGCAGGGGGCATGAGGTCCATGACTTTCGCAAAGACGGGCATAACGCCCGAAGTGCGACAGCCTAAGCGGCGATGACCTCCCCGGCCAGCGCCATCTTGTGCGCGTCGTTGCGCGGCATCTACCGACCCTCAGTGAGCGTACTCAGCGGTGCAAGCCACCGCATAATCATCGCCATCGCACCGCGCGGCTCGTCGGCCACCACGCGTTGGAGCAATTCGCCGGGTAGATCGCTCGTCGCTATCGGCGGCAGAAACCGGCCACGCAGATCGAGCCACACTGCGGTCGTTGTGAACTGGGTCAGCCACCATTGACGCCAGCGCAGGATAGTCAGGACTGGAACCCCGAGCTGTTGTGACAACTGTCGGCCACGCCGCAGGCTCAGGCCAGAGCACAGCGCAGTCGCCAGAACCACCACCGCCCCCCAATAAACACGCCGCCCCAGAAAGCGCACCGATGCCGGCGTATTACGCAGGCGGCAATCGCCACAGCAGAAACTCAAACGGGTGGTGTCGACCTGCGCACCGCGAGGTCCCCCTTTCGGCTTGCGCGTGTAGTTGGCTTGATGAAGAGGTCCTCCGCAGGAGCAACCCCGCGAACGAACCGTCGCAGCGTGGTCCTCATCAACATGGAAGAGAAATGCAAAAAACGCCGGATCCTGCAGCACGAATTGGCACATAATGGAGGGGTCTCATAGGTCTTCGCAAACCAGAGACTCGCCCTCGGGGAGCTTGCCAGTCAAGCTCTTTGAGGGCGCCCCCCCTGAACGCCCTCTCTTATCTTGCAGATAACGCGTCCCGCGAACCTTGAAGATCTAGCTCGCGTTCACCGTGTTACTCTGCCGGGGGCGCTTCCCGATTGAGGAACTCCATGGCTGCTACAAAAGAAGCAAGCGACACTTATGTGAGAGATCTCATAGACCAATGTCACCACCTTAAGGAACAGGAGATAGGGAAAGGCTGATGCCGTAATGGGTTACGATGGAGTTGTGTGAAGACTTCATCATTTCCCATGGAGGATCAGCCTTTGAAGGATGCTATCAGAAATGTGCGTATGCGGGAATCGATTAGGCGGTTTCGATGCGGTTTTTTGCAGGAGGGT
>JAQBCT010000181.1:0-6877 GCA_032124855.1 Gammaproteobacteria bacterium | reverse complement strand
GCGGCTGCAACATACGGTGCATGCCCACATCAAGACGGAGTTCGGCATCAGCTGTGACGTCGAACTCGTCGACTCTCACGCGCTGCCGCGCACGTCCTCCGGCAAACCATCGCGCTCGCAGGCCCGGCGGATGTATGCGGCATCTCTGGAAGCCGCGGCAGTCGCCGCCGCCGCAGGCACTGGCTCCTGACCGAATCTGCGCCGAGCAACCGCGCTTCACAGCGTCGTCGTATCGCTGTTACCGGCGCAACCGGGTTCATCGGAACCCACCTCGTCGCAGCGCTGCTGCGTCACGGCCATCAAATTACCGCGTTGAGCCGCGCGGTTCGCTCATCGACTGACCAGCTGCGCTGGGTGCAGGGTGATCTGACGGACGCACCGGCCATCACTGATCTGGTCACCGACACGGATTGCGTGATGCATTGCGCCGGCGCCGTGCGCGGCGCACGTGCTGTCGACTTCGACACGACAAATGTACTCGGCACGCAGCGCCTGGCTGAAGCCGCCGCGCGTGCCGGAGTGGGGCGCCTGTTAGCGCTTTCGTCGCTGGCTGCGCGCGAGCCGTCGCTGTCGTTTTATGCCAACAGCAAGCGCATGGGCGAAACCGCGCTGGAGCAGGTCGATGTGCCGTGGACAGTGTTCCGGCCGCCGGCAGTCTATGGACCGGGTGATCGCGAGCTGGCACCGCTGTTCGAATTAATGCTGAAAGGGTTCGCCGTCACACCGCGGCATAGCGGGCGTTTTTCGTTGCTCTATGTCAGCGATCTTGTTGCAGCGATGCTGGCCTGGCTGGACGCGTCGCACGTCGAGCGCTGCTGTTACGAACTGGATGACGGCATGGCGGGTGGCTACGACTGGGATCAAGTGGTAACCATCGCACAGCAGGTGCGTGGACAATCAATCGTGCGGTGGCGCGTGCCACGCGCGGTGCTGTCATTTCCAGCCCGGTTGAATCAGGCCGTGGGACGCACGCTGCATCTGGCGCCAATGCTGACGCCAGGCAAGGTCCGCGAGCTGTACTTTCCCGAGTGGGTCAGCAGAACCGATGAAGCGCGCGAGGCACTCAACTGGCATGCCGAGGTGGACTTTGCTACCGGACTGCGCCTGACGATTGGTGGTTGATCAGTTCTGCGCCAGCCGTGCGGCAAACGCTGCCACATCGGCGAGACTATGCAGATCGCGATCGAAATGCGGCACCAGGCGGGACGCCACGCCGTCGCGCGCCAGGTGGGTTGCATCGATGGCTGTGCGATCGAGCACCGCAGCCGTCACTTGATCGCGATAGGCGGCGAGCAGACGCGCTGTGAGAGAAACCCCTTCGAGCCGCTCGTCCGGCACCGTTTCAAGCAGCGCGAGATCGGCCTGCGTCAGGGTGTAGCTCGCGCCGTCCAGCACCGCATCGGCTTCGTGGACACGATTGACGATGACGCCGCCGATGGGCAATGCATCCGTCGTCAGGCGCTTGAAGAACCGATCAACCTCGGCGAGGCTGGCAGACTCGGGTGCGCAGATCAGCAGAAAGCTGGTATCGAGTTTGCGCAACATCCCCTGCACGCGGGCCGAGCGCTCTTTGAATCCAGCTGACATGCCGGCGAATGCCAGAAAGAAGTCGGAGAGATCGGCGAGCATGTCGTAGCCCGTCAGCCGTTCGAATACCTTCAGCAGACGATCCGAAGAGCGACGGAATACGTCGAATCCCAGCCGTCCCGCCACCCGGTAAGGCTGCATCAGCAGATTGACGAACGCACCGTCGAATAGTTCGAACAGGCGGGTCGGTGCGTCGAGAAAATCACGGGCGTGCTGCGCGGGCGGCGTGTCGACAATCAGCAGATCGAAGTCGGCTGTCTGCGACATTTCGAAAACCTTCTCCATCGCCATGAATTCGCGCGAGCCGGCCAGCGCGCCCGACAGATGCTGGTAGTAACGATTGCCGAAGATCGTATCGCGCGCGGCCGTGCTGGGCGCGTACTGTTCGATGAGCGCATCGAAGGTCCGTTTGGGATCGAGCATCATCGCGTGCAGTTCGCCGCCGCCCACGCTGTCACTGGATAGCCCATCGAGTGCGACGCGCTGTGGCGCGTTGCCGAGTTCCGACAATCCCAGCGCCTGGGCGAGACGTCGCGCCGGATCAATGGTCATGACCACCGCTCTGCGCCCTCGTTGGGCGGCAAGGTAGCCGAGCGCGGCGGCGGTGGTGGTCTTACCCACGCCACCGCCACCGCAGCAGACGATGATGCGTTTTTGCTGCGTGAGCGTAACGAGATTGAGAATGGCTGGATCAGTCATGGGCGGAGTGGCCGACGATACCCGCCAGTTGAGCGACCACGCCATCGATCAAGGTGCCGTCATGCCGCGCGAGTACGATCTGCGCAACCTGCACGAGCCAGGGGCGTTCAGTTTGCAGCGCCATGATGTATTCGGATTCGGCTGCGGCGCGCGTGTGGCGGATGCTGGCGGCACGGATCATGCGCGCCAATCCCGGAGACGGGCCGGGGAATCGACCCGCGACGCCATTGAGCGCATCAACCTCGTTGCGGCCAAAGCGTTGCGGCGTGACTCGATTCACGATCACTGGGCCGAGCGCGATGCCGAGTGCGTCGACAGTTCGTGACAGTTCGAGTGTCTCGCGCACCGCCATTTCCTCGGCGAGCGATACGATGACGACGGCGGTCCGCACCGGGTCCGTGAGCAGCCCATCGATCTTGCCGGCATTGGTGTGCAGTGCTCCGCTGCGCACAGCCGCGCAGGTGGTGCGCGGTACCTGCAACATCATCGCGGCGTGGCCGGTGGCAGGTGCATCGAAAATGACGCGGGCGTAGTTCGATTCGGTCACGAGATCGTACAGTTTGCCCAGGCACATCAGCTCATCGAATCCCGGTGCCGCCTCGGTGAAGTGCTTGATCGCGCGGCTGTCGATGAACCAGTCGTACAGCGCGTGCATCGGCAGCGTGCGCTGCACGTATTCCTTCAGAGCGGAACGGCCGTCGATGCTGCACAAATCGAGATTGGGTTCCACCGGTCGTGGCGCATAGCCCGCGTTGACGCCGAACTCAGGATGCCCGGCGTCGGATGCGTGCAGCACCGCCAGCAGCGTGCGTTGGCCGGCCCTGGCGCAGGCGCTGGCCAACGCCGTGGCGACGGTGCTCTTGCCGACGCCGCCTTTGCCGGTGACGACGACGAGCTTCTGATCCAGTCGCTGGCGCAATCGCAACGCCTGGCCGGGCTCAGTACTTGTAGGCGTCCGTTTTGAACGGTCCCGCCACTTCCACGCCGATGTATTTGGCCTGGGTGGTGGTCAGTCGCGTCAACACGCCACCGAATCCCTCGACCATCAGCGCTGCCACCTCTTCGTCGAGCTTCTTCGGCAACACTTCGATGGTGATCGGCGCACGCTGGTTGGCGGGCTGATCGGCCCAGCGTTGTTCAAACAGATGCATCTGTGCCAGCACCTGGTTGGCAAAGGATCCGTCCATCACGCGTGACGGATGACCCATCGCATTGCCCAGATTCACCAGACGACCCTCGGACAGCAGGATCAGGTAGTCGGATAGATCCTTGCTGCGGTAGATCTGGTGAACCTGGTCCTTCACCTTTTCCCAGCGCCAGTGTTTGCGCATGTGGGCAGTATCGATTTCGTTGTCGAAGTGCCCGATGTTGCACACCACGGCGCCGCGCTTCAGGCAGGCCAGCATGCTCGCGTCGCAGACATTGGAGTTGCCGGTGCAGGTGACGAGCAGATCGGTGGCACCCAGCAGGCGCTTGTCGACGTCTTCGACGCGTCCCGTGTTGTTACCGCCTTCGTAGGCCGATACCACTTCGTAGCCGTCCATGCACGCCTGCATCGCGCAGATGGGATCGATCTCTGCAATGCGCACCACCATCCCTTCCTGGCGCAGACTCTGGGCCGAACCCTTGCCTACGTCGCCATACCCGATGACCAGTGCACGGCGACCGGCGAGCAACATGTCAGTGCCGCGCTTCACCGCGTCGGAGAGACTGTGGCGGCAGCCGTATTTGTTGTCGTTCTTCGACTTCGTGACGGAGTCGTTGACGTTGATGACGGGCACCTTCAGCGTGGCTGCCTTGAGCATGTCGTACAGGCGGTGCACGCCGGTGGTGGTTTCTTCGCTGATGCCGTGCACCTTCTCGAGCATCGCAGGATAGGTTTCGTGAATGCGTTGCGTCAGATCGCCGCCATCATCCAGCAGCAGATTGGCATTCCATGGCTTGCCGTCCTTGTTGATCGTCTGCTCGATGCACCACCAGTACTCTTCCTCGGTTTCACCCTTCCAGGCAAATACGGCGATGCCGGCCTCTGCCATGGCGGCGGCAGCGTGATCCTGGGTCGAGAAAATATTGCACGACGACCAGCGGACCTCGGCGCCGAGCGCGGTCAATGTCTCGATCAGCACCGCCGTCTGCACGGTCATGTGGATGCAGCCGATGACGCGCGCACCTTTCAACGGCTGTGTGGATTGGTAGCGACCGCGCAGCGCCATCAGCGCGGGCATCTCGGCCTCGGCCAGGCGGATTTCCTTACGGCCGAAATCGGCGAGCTTGATATCCGCCACTTTGTAGTCTTGTTTGGTCATGGTGTTTCTCCTTTTTGATAAGTTCTAACCTGAATCCGAAAACCGTTGCGCTGCGCGAGAAACTGGCTGGTTCCTGCGCTCAATCCGGCGTCAGCCGCCCAGTGGTCGAGTTCCTCCGGGTCGAAGCCGAGCCAGACATCGCCGCAGGCATCCTTCGCCCAGTTCTGGGCGTGGGTGATCAATTCAATGACGACGACGACGCCCGTTTGATTCAACAACCGACTTGCGTGGGCGAGAAATCGCCTGGGTGATGCGGCATGGTGCAGCACCATGGCCAGCAGAATGAGGTCGTGGCGCGCCCCGCGCAGTGTTTCGAATGCGCTCAGGCGCAGGCGAATATTGCGAGCGCCGCTGGTGGCGACATTCTGCCGTGCACGATTGAGCATTTCGGCCGAGTTGTCGATGCCGAGCACTGCGTCGAAATGCTGCGCCAGCAGACACAGCGTTTCACCTTCGCCGGGCCCGACATCAAGCGCCCGTTTGCGTGCGCAACCGGCGGCATCGATGCATTCGCGCAGCGCCGGGAGATAGGTCTGCGGCGTGCAGATCAGCGCCTGCTGATTCGCGAACTCACCGGCGTGGTCGGCGAAGAACTGCTGACTGCGCCTGGCGCGTTCCGTGTGCACATGATCGATTCGGCGACACAACGCCGCGTCGAGGTCGAAGCTGTCGAGCGTCTTGTAGAGATGGCAGGTGTAGTCGAACAGGGCGCAATCTGGCCGCGGCTGCGCGCGCCTGTAGTAGATGCCATTGCCGTCGCGTCGTGTAGCCACGAGGCCGGCGCGACTCAAGATCTTCAGGTGATGACTCAGTGCCGGCTGCGCAATGTCGAAGACACGGGCAAGCTCGAGTACGCCGAACGCGTCCTGTTTGAGCGCCTGCAGAATATTGGCGCGCAGCGGGTCTGCGGCCGCGCGGGTGGTTGCCAGAAATGCTTCGTAGCTGGGCGAGGGGGGCACGTTCGGCGGGCGCACGGATCGATGAAGGTGCGGCATCCTAACACCGCATCTTACAATATCAAAATAGTTTTATATAGATTCTGAAGCTTGTCTTACAACGGTGTGCTGCGCACCGCCTATTTGAACTGCGACAATGGCCGGCGCACGCGTGTCGGAATTCGAAGATGCCCCTCCAGAGCAAGCTCCCCCAGGTGGGGACCACCATCTTTACGGTGATGTCGCAGCTGGCGGCCGAACATGGCGCGCTCAATCTTTCGCAGGGATTTCCTGATTTCGATGCACCTGCGCCGTTGCTGGCGCGGGCGGTGTTTCATCTGACGCACGGCCACAATCAGTACGCGCCGATGACGGGCGTGGCCGCATTGCGGGAGCAGATCGCACACAAAGTGCTGCGACTCTACGGTCGCAGTGTCGATGCAGATCGTGAGGTGACGGTCACCGCCGGCGCAACCGAAGCGCTGTTCTGCGCGATCACCGCGGTAGTGCGTCCGGGCGATGAGGTGATCGTCTTCGACCCCGCCTACGACTCCTACGAGCCAGCAGTAACGCTGGCCGGTGGAACGACGATTCACGTGCCCTTGTCGACGCCATCGTTCAGGCCCGACTGGGATCGGGTTCGCGATGCCATGAGCCGCCGCACGCGGCTGGTGATCACGAACAGCCCGCACAACCCCAGCGGGGCGGTGTGGGATGCGGCCGACATTGCCGCGCTGGCACAACTGGTGGAAGCACGCGACTGCTTCGTTGTAGCCGATGAGGTGTACGAACACATTCTCTTCGATGGTCGTCTACATGAAAGCCTGTTGCGGCATGAAGCGCTGTATCAGCGCAGCTTCGTGGTGTCGTCGTTCGGCAAGACCTATCACGTGACAGGTTGGAAGACAGGCTATTGTGTTGCGCCGCCCGCGCTGACGGTGGAACTGCGGCGCATTCATCAGTACGTCACCTTCGTGGCCAATACACCCATTCAACATGCGCTGGCGGACTACATCGCGCAGGCGCCGGAGCATGCTGACGCACTGGGCGCGTTCTATCAGGACAAGCGCGATCGCTTTATCGGATTGTTGCGCGATTCGAGGTTCGACGTGGTGCCGAGCGCGGGGACGTACTTTCAGCTTCTCGACTACGGTCGCATTTCGAGCGAATCCGATGTCGCTTTGGCGCGGCGATTGACCATGGAGCACGGTATCGCGTCGATACCGGTGTCGGTGTTCTACCAGCACGCGCCGGAGCTGCGACTGCTGCGATTCTGTTTTGCAAAGGATGATGCCACGCTCACGCGCGCCGCCGAGATTCTCTGCGCGCTCTAACAGGCCGCTGAAAAAC
>JAQBCT010000180.1:0-6085 GCA_032124855.1 Gammaproteobacteria bacterium | reverse complement strand
CCGCGCGAGCGCGCGCGATTGGACAACGAACCGTGGGGAATCTCCGACATTGTCCTGTGGGAACTCGCGAAGCTCGTCGAACTGGGACGACTGCGTCTAGATTTGACCGAGCGAAGCGTTCGGCACGCGCTCGGGTCTCTGCATGTGTGGCCGATCGACCTGGAAATTGCAGACATGTCGACGAAGTTGGATTTCAAAGGTGATCCGGCCGACGAACTGATCGCGGCGACAAGTGTGGTCCACGAGGTGCCCCTGTTGACGAGGGACCGGCGCATTCGTCGCTCAAAGATGGTCCCGTTCGCCTGACTCGAAGCAACTCAGATCGCGGTGGCGCTGTAGCAGCTTTCGCGCGCAGCGACTTTTTGCTCGGTGAGCAGCGGCGTCGCGTATTGGAATTGATGCATGGTCACTTTCGTTGCGACATCCCAGTCTTGCCCAGTCGTCGGCGTCCGACAGGATTGTAATGGCGCGCGGCGCATAGGTGTCTGTGGACAGTGCCATCATCGACCTGGGGTAGATTCAGGGGTAACTTTCACGCGTGTGGAGGCGAGGCCCAACGATTACGCGGCTTAGCGGCGCATGTTGGAAGTCGTTCCCAGCCTCCATTTGATCGTCTCGTTACATTCCAAGCGATCCCAAATTCGCCGTGAACTCGCCGGCAACGCGGGCACCAGACCACTGGAATTTCGCGTCTTTTTCGATCGTGCTTGGCATGCAACCCGCGCGATCGGCGCGCGGGCCCCGGAACAGAGGTCACGGTCTGGCGCCTTCGAACAACGAACGGTTTCTGCTCAAGCCAACCTGTGGATCGGTTCGCCCCAATCTGTCCACAGCAAGCCACCATCAAGTTTCAATACGCGCGTCGGGGCGATTGTCCGTCCAGCTGCAGCCGACGGTGCGACAGCGGTGTGGTAGCGCACCCAGGACATCCGTTACTTCGCGCGACGTCTTCGCGCGCCTACCCGGCTCGCCCGGAGAAGTGCCATGCAGGTGCTCGTCAATGGTGTTCTGGGATTGTCCTTACTGGACAGCGGGTTGGATGGCTCGGCGGCTTCATTTGCACGGGTGTTGCGCCCGCAGATCGACCCGCTGAAGACTAGAAGGTGCGTATTATCCCACACCGCGATGGTATGGCCGCCGCTCGAGGCGAGGCAGATTCTTTGGCAGCGTTAGGTGCGATTGCGTCGATACTGGCGATCAACACAGGATCATCCGGTGTGCGCTTTGCGCTATTTGGCGGTACAGAAGCGCTGCCGTTGCTGCTCCACGGACATCTGGAGCGGCACGACACCGAAACCCGACTGCACTTCGTCGATCTGCGCCGGGGACGTCATGATGAGCGCACCGTTGGAGCGCCCGCCGCGGGAAACCTGGCGCAGTGGCTGGTGGACTGGCTCGTGGGCGAATCGTTGTTCGATGGGGTTGCCGGGGTGGGCCATCGCATCGTGCACGGTATGGCACACACCAAGCCTGCGCGCATTACGGTAGCGCTGCGCGATGAATTGCGCGGGTACGTCCAGTTCGCGCCCGATCACCTGCCGCCGGCGCTGCGCGCCATCGATGCAATCACCGCACGTTTTCCAGCGCTGCCGCAGGTGGCGTGCTTCGACACGGCGTTTCACCACAGCCTGCCGCGGGTGGCGCAGCTGCTGCCCATCCCGCGCCGCTTCGACGCGCTCGGCATCCGGCGCTATGGCTTCCACGGTTTGTCGTGCGAATTTCTCATGGCGGAGTTGCAGCGCCGAGTGGGAGAAGACGTTGCACGTGGCCGCGTGATCCTGGCGCACCTCGGACACGGCGCCAGCATCACAGCCGTGTTGGACGGACGCAGTGTGGATACCAGCATGGGGTTCACGCCCAATGCGGGCGTGATGATGGGCACACGATCGGGCGATATCGAACCGGGGCTGGTCGGCTATCTCGCTGAGGCGGCCGGCATGGATGCTTCCCGCTTCAGTGCCATGACCCGGGATGAAGCGGGACTGTTCGGCGTGTCCGAGACGAGCAGCGACATGCGTGTGCTGCTTGATTGGGAAGCGCACGATGGACGTGCCGCCGACGCCATCGCGCTGTTCTGTCATCAGGTGCGCAAGGCCATCGGCGCCATGGCCGCAGTGCTGGGTGGCGTGGATGCGCTGGTATTTTCCGGTGGCATTGGTGAAAACGCGGGCGTCGTTCGCCAACGCATATGCGCTGGCCTGGAATTTCTCGGCATCACCGTGCTGTCCGCGGCCAATGCCGCCAACGCTGCAATCGTTTCACCCACCGATGCGCGCGTTGCCGTGCATGTGATTGCCACGGACGAGGCGCGAATCATCGCCGCCGCCGTGCTGCGCCAGCTGAACAGGGATACTCGAGGCCATTGAACACCTTTGGGAACGGCTGGTGCGAATTCAGAAACTGCAGATCGAACCTTTGTCGGATCTCGGCGCCAGAAGGTAGGTCTGTGGCAATAACTTATGGGACACGATACTGGTGAACGCAATTCGAGAGCTGCATTCGATGGGCCAGAGTATCTGGCTCGACAACATCACCCGGGATCTGCTGCTAAGCGGCACGCTGCAGCGCTACATCGACGAATTTTCGGTGACCGGTCTGACCTCAAATCCGACGATCTTCAACCACGCCATCAAGAACAGCACCGCTTATGACGCGGCGATCCGTGGCGCGTCCGGCAAATCGGTGGAGGAGCTGTTCTTCGACCTGGCCATCGACGACATCACCCACGCGGCGGATCTCTTCGCGCCGGTGCACGAGTGCAGCTGTGGTGTGGACGGTTGGGTGTCGCTGGAGGTTTCGCCACTGCTTGCGCATGACGCCGCTGCCACCACACGCTTTGCCACACAGCTGCACAGCCGCGCCGGGCGGCCCAATCTGCTGATCAAGATACCCGGCACCCGTGAGGGACTCGAGGCGATTGAAGAGACGATTTTCGCGGGCGTGCCGGTGAACGTGACGCTGTTGTTCTCAGCGGAACAGTACCTGGCCGCGGCTGATGCCTATCTGTGCGGCATCGAGCGCCGGATCGAGGCAGGACTGCCGCCGGATGTCGGCTCTGTCGCGTCGGTGTTCATCAGCCGCTGGGACGTCGCCGTCAGCGCCACGTGTCCAAAAGCACTGCGCAGCACCCTGGGCATTGCCATCGGCGAGCGGTGTTACAGGGCATTCCAGGCGTTCATCGCCACGTCACGGCATCAACGCGCGATGAATGCCGGCGCGCGGCCGCAGCGCCTGCTGTTTGCCAGCACCGGCACCAAGGACCCCGATGCGTCAGATGTGCTGTATGTCGATGCGCTCGCCGCACCGTTGACCGTTAACACCATGCCCGAAGCGACACTGCAGTCGTTTGCGAACCACGGTCAACCGGGCACAGGCTTATCGCGCGATGGGGGCGAATGCGAAGCGGTCATTGCCGAACATATTGCTGCAGGCACGGATGTCGCTGCGCTCGCGGCGCGACTGCAGGACGAGGGCGCGCAGTCGTTCGTCAAATCCTGGACCGAACTGATGCAAGTGATCGCGGCGAAGCGCAAGCCGTAATCGTCATCGAACAAGGAGTACGCCATGCAACTTGGAATGATCGGGCTGGGTCGGATGGGCGCAAATATGGTGCGCCGGCTGCTCAAGGCCGGGCATGAATGCGTGGTATTCGACGTGGCAAAGGAGGCGGTGCAGGCGCTGACGAAGGACAACGCCACGGGCGCTGCTTCGCGTGAAGACTTCGTGCGCCAGCTCGCAGCGCCGCGGGCGATCTGGCTGATGGTGCCGGCGGCTGCAGTCGATGCGACCATCGCCGATCTGCTGCCGCTGCTTGCGCCGGGCGACATCCTGATCGACGGCGGCAATTCGTACTACGTAGATGACATCCGCCGCGCGAACGAACTCTCGGGAAAGGAAATTCACTACATCGATGTCGGTACCAGCGGCGGTGTGTGGGGACTCGAGCGCGGCTACTGCATGATGATCGGGGGTGAAGCCGCAACGGTGGCGCGCCTGGATCCCATCTTCGCCGCGCTCGCCCCCGGCATTGGCAACATCGCGCGCACGCCGGAGCGCGACGCGCTCGAGGGCACCGCCGAGCAGGGCTATCTGCACTGCGGGCCGAACGGCGCCGGACATTTCGCTAAGATGGTCCACAACGGCATCGAGTACGGTCTGATGGCCGCCTATGCGGAGGGACTGGGCATTCTGCGCTCGGCCAATGTTGGCAAGCGCGACCATGCCGTCGACGCCGAGACGACACCGCTGCGCAATCCCGAACACTATCGCTACGACTTCAACCTCGCCGATATCACCGAAGTGTGGCGGCGCGGCAGCGTCATTGCGTCGTGGCTGCTGGACCTCACCGCATCTGCGCTGGTGCAGGACCCGACGCTGAGCCAGTTCGCCGGACGGGTGTCGGATTCCGGCGAGGGACGTTGGACCATCAAGGCAGCCATCGATGAGGCAGTGCCCGTACCGGTACTGACGACGGCACTGTACGAACGCTTCAGCTCGCGCGGCGAAGCAGACTTTCAGAACCAGGTGTTGTCGGCGATGCGCCACGCATTCGGCGGGCATCATGAGAAGCCGAAGGTGTAGGACGCGGTGAGGAGGCAGGCGGACACACCGCGCCGCGAATGCGTGCTATCAGGCCTGTCCCCGGGCTGGAATTGGGTTGTGCCAAACGCCATGGCTGGCGATGAGCGCATTCGCCGCCTTCGGTCCCCACGTCCCGCGTCTATACGGCAGGGCAGGGTGATGTCTTTCCAGTACACCATCCACCACCTTCCACGCCGCTTCCACTGCATCCTGGCGGATGAAAAGGCCACCGTTGCCAGCCATGGCATCGCCCAGCAAGCGCTCGTACGGCGTCGCTTCGCCGTCGTGTTCATCCAGCAGGTAGAGTTCACGCTGATCGCCGATGAACGCCTCACCGGCACGCTTCACTCGCGCGGCAAGTGCGACGGCGGAACTCGGAGAGATTCGAAAACGCAGATAGTTCGCGCGGCCTGTCACCGGCGTGGCGTCTTCGAAGAGTCGCTGCGGCGGAGGCTTCAGCTGCACCAGAACTTCGGCCGCCGTGGCGGCGAGATATTTACCCGAGCGCAGGTACCAGGGCACACCTTCCCAGCGCCATGAGTCGATGTACAACCGCATCGCACAGAATGTCTCGACGGCGGAATTTTTCGCCACACCAGGCTCTTTGCGATAGCCGGCGTACTGACCGCGCACCATGTCGTCGGCCTGCAGCGCCCGCAAGGCGTGAAACACGGCGGCGGTCTGCGTATGAATGGGACCAAATCCTCTGGATGTCGGCGGCTCCATCGCAAGCAGCGCGACGATCTGGAACAGATGGTTCTGCATGACGTCGCGCAGGCAGCCCGCGGTTTCGTAGAACGCGCCGCGATTCGCTACCCCGAAATCCTCGGACAGCGTGATCTGAACGCTGGCAACGTAGTTGCGATTCCAGATCGGCTCCAGGAACGAATTGGCAAAGCGGAAATACAGAATGTTCATGATCGCCTCCTTTGCCAGGAAGTGGTCGATGCGGAAGATCGAATCCTGCGGGAACACCGCTTCGGCCACACGGTTGAGGCTGCGTGCGGACGCGAGGTTGCGGCCGAAAGGTTTTTCCACGATTACCCGCGCATGCTCAGCAACGCCCGCCGCGCCAAGCCCCCTGACCACCGTGGCGAACAGTGCGGGCGGAATGGCGAGGTAGTGCGCTGGGCGCCGGGCTTCGCCCAGTGCCTGCTTCAGCGCAATGAATGTCCGTGCGTCGTTGTAGTTGCCCCCAACGTAGCGCAGGGCGGACAACAGGTGGCGCAGCGCCGCTGCATCTTCGATTCTGCCGAATTTCTGTTTGACACTGTCCTGCACGCGCTTGCGCAGCTGCGCCACACTCAACTGCGAGGACGCGACGCCGATCACCGGCACGTTGAGCGCGCCGCGCCGGGCCATGGCGTAGAGCGCGGGGAAAACCATCTTGTACGCAAGATCACCGGTTGCGCCAAACACCACCAACGCATCGGATTGGGTGGCGCTGGATCTCGTCATGCCTGCCACTTCCAGTTGCGTACCTCCGGCAGATCCTGTCCGTGCA
>JAQBCT010000179.1:0-8357 GCA_032124855.1 Gammaproteobacteria bacterium | reverse complement strand
CCGCTGGTGCTGTCACCGTTTCTGATGCGCCCCACCTTCCCGTGGAACTACGACGCGCAGAGCGAGGCCAACGTGCACGAGCTGTTTCGCGCCGCCATCTACAGCGTGGGCGTGAACTATCTCGGTGTGCCCGCCGGTGTCCTGCCCGCGGGTCGTGCGGATGGACTACCTGCCGGCGTGCAGCTCATCGGTGCACGCTTTCGCGAAGATCTGATACTGGATGCGATGCAGGCCATCGAAGACCGCCTCGGTGTGATGGCGAAGGCGCTGTGGTGAAGGATCAATCCACGCGCGCGTATTGTCGCAGCCCGATCTGCACAAAGCCAAACCGCCCGTCGGCGTCGCCGGAGAACAGCAACGTCGTACGATCCATTTGTGGATTGCCGCTGCGCAGCACGGCAGTCTGTCGATCGATGAACGCGATCGGTAGATGCGTCAGCGGCACGCCACCACCAACCTTCGAATGCATCGATATGCGCAATGCGCCCCGCTGTGTATCGATGGAGATTTCCGAAGCAATGTTCCCGTAGCGCCCGACATAGCGCGCGGAGTCGATCCGCAGGTTCGGATCGGCCTGCGGCGGTTCCGGTTGGTGCTTGCGGATCGCGCTGAAGAACAGCGCATCGAACAGTTCCCGGCACGCGCCAATCGCGTCGCCACCGTTGGTCAGCAATGCAACCGCCACGCGCTTGGCAGGTGATACGCGCAGGAATGAATACTGGCCGATTGTGCCACCGTCGTGGCCGATCACCTTGTGCTTGTCGAACGTCTGCAGCGCCCAGCCGAGCCCCCATCCGTTGATGTCGTTTGGGGAGTGTCGTGGCAGCCGGACTTGACGGCGCTGCATCGCCAGCGCCGATGCAGCGGACAGCATGCATTTGCCCCCGCCAATGCGGCCATGATCGAGGTGCGCGCAAACAAATTTCAGCAGATCCGGCGCACTCATCGCGGGTGTTGATCCCGCAGATTTCTGTCCGAGGCAGAGGTGCGTGAAGCGCGCGGTAGTCTGCCGCTTGGGATCCTTCGGGTCGGCCACATGCCCCATTGCACAGCGATACCGCAATGCATCCTCCGGCAACGTCATCGCATGGGTCATGCCCAGTGGTGCGAAAATGCGGCGGCGCATTGCCTGATCGTAGGTCTCGCGCCGCAACACTTCGATGAGACGGCCGAGCACAGCAAAGCCAACATTGCAGTACGACATCTTCTCGCCCAGCGGAAACACGCTGGGCAGCATCGCGCTCATCTGCAGCAGTCGCGCAATGGAGTCGTCACCGCGCCCGCTGTCGGGGAAGAAGTCGCCATCGATCCCCGAGGTATGACTGAGCAGGTGGCGCGCAGTGACCTTGCGTCGCGTCGCTGCGTCAGCGACCTGAAACTCAGGCAGATATTCGATGATCGGTGTATCCAGTGAGAGCAGACCGTCATCGACCAGTTGCATCACAAGCGTCGTGGTGAAGATCTTGGTGATCGAGCCGATCTGGAAGACCGCATCCGTCGTCACCGGAACCTGCGTATCGACGTTGGTGACACCGGCGGCGGCGGTGGCCACGACACGGCGCCCTTTGAGCACCGCCAGCGACGCCCCGGGCACACCGTGGCGTCGAATCGCGCGCTTCAATGTCGATTCGAGATCTGCGTCTTGCTTCATGGACCCACCTGCTAGGGCCAAACGTTGGCGAGGCTGTCAAAGTCAGCGGATTGCGCACGCACCACGCAGAAGCGTTGTCCCGTTGGCGCCTGCATCACCCACCAGGTGCCGACCTGCGCCACACGCGTTGCACCCAGCGTTTCCAGTCGCGCCACTTCCGCGTCGATGTCGTCGGCTTCGATATCCAGATGCACGCGGCTGTCGTGCGCAACGCTCTGTACCTCCACGTGCAGATCGATGCACTCGCTATCGAGGGCAACGTACTTTTCACCCTCCGCCGCCGGCAGCGTCCGCGCCCGCATGCCCAGCGCACCACCCCAGAACGCGGCGGCAGCTGCCAGGTCCGGCGTATTGCAGTCGATGATGAATCCGGCGAGCCGGCTCCGGTGCATGGGTTACTGCCACAGCGCCAGTACGGCACCCATGAGGATGCTGTATGTCACGCGATAGCCCGCCTGGATCACGAACAGCCGCACGCCCCAACCGCAGAATGCAGAATCTGATGCCATCGCCGTCGCGACAAAGCCGATTCCCGTGATTGCGCCGATCAACATGCCGCCCGTCGCGCCGGCAATCGCCAACGACTTGATCAAGGCGCCCAGAACGATGGCCGTGAGCAGCGCCGTGAAGAAGCTGATTACGAACGGCGCTGGCGACGGTTGAAGCTCGGCCGCGGTCTTACCGATCGCGCTCATCCAGGCCTTGCCAAACAGGGGGCCGTACCACAGCCCGCCGAGGACGAACGCCAGCACCGTCGCGGCCAGAATGGCCAACCAGTTCAGGGCAGCGAAATCCAACATGATGATCTCCTCAATACGCGCGGCCGTTTCATCAGCTCAACAAGGCAAGACGCAACGCATGCCGTCCAGTATCGGCGCCGCCGAGCATTTCTGCAGCGACCGGCACCGCCGCATCAGGATTCAACTGCGCCTGATGGATCCATTCCTTCTGCTCGATGCCCACCCAGAAACGCGGCTCGAATACCAGCACGCCCGAGACATCAGCCGAGCGTGCAAAGCCAGCCGCGCAGGACAGAGCGATCTGCGCGTGCGTAACGTCTCGGTCGCGCGCGTCAATGGCGATCAGGCGCGAACGCTGCGATGGGGCGTGCGCCGGCGAAGGCCCGGATATCACGTCCACATCCAATGCGGCACCGTCCGCGCGCTCCACTTCGAGACGCACGGCGGGCGTTGCTGCGTCCGTGATGAAGTTGACGGTTGCACCCCAATGACACAGCAACGCGCCTGTGTGCACCACGCGCCACGCGTCGAGGTCCGGATACTGGCCATCACGCGCGGCGTCGCCGACGCGCATCGCCAGCGGCTTGATCGATGGATTATCACCGATCAGTCCAAATGGCAGGCCGATGTCGAAGACGAACGACAGCTGCAGCACGCCGAGGCGATCGGGTCGCCACATACTGATGCCGTCCAACGCCAGGAATCCCTCTAACGCCCGTTCGCCAACAGACGTCAGCGCTCTGGGCAATGCGCCGAGAATTCGCTGGCGCAGCTGGCTGATGTTGAATGTATTCCTCACGGTGATTACTGCTTATGCCAACGCCTGTGCTGAGGGGTAAAACACGCATCAAGGATCAATCGAATCGTCAGCTTACCCGGCACAGTAGACGGCCTCAACGAGTGAATCGCCCCTCAATCACAGGCCAGCCAGCAGTTGCACCGAAGCAGGCAGCGGCATTGCCGGGGTTCGCGGTGCTCCGGAGGCACACGAACCATGTACCAACGCGGCGTTCACAGGCGAGCACCCAGCGTCAACAACCACAGCGGTTCGTCGAATTTCAGATCGCCCGCATTACCGAATTGAAACTCATCGTCCGCGTAGCGCGCGCTCGCACCGAATGTAAAACCGTTGGCCAGTTCGAATTCGATGCCAGCCCGCGCATAGGCCACCACCGATGCGTCGTTGCCCGTGCCGTTGCTGGATTGCGTTGGCGCCGTGTCATCGCGATCGTTGTCCAACCACGCCCAGGTGAGCGACGGTCCCGCTGCAACGTACAGCCGCAGCGGGTGAACCGGCTTCACGCTGACCACGCCACCCATGAACACGCCGAAGGAATAGAACGTACTGTCGACGCTGATCTGCACCGCATTGCCGTTGCCGCGCAGTTGCGTATTGTCGCTCTTCCAGGTGAACAGGCCGCCGCCCTCGAATCCGAGCTGCCACACCCCGCCGCCCCACAGTTTCTGCCAGGCGCCGCCGCCGAACGGCAGCGTGCCAAGATCACCCAAGACGTTCGCGCCGCTCGCCGCGTCCGAAGCTTCCCACGTACGATCGTCGGTCCCCTGCCCGCCCAGCCACACTTGCACGTAGACCGGTTGCGGCACGGCGTTGTTCGCCTCACTGGCGGCGGCTGGAACGCCAACCAGCAGCGCAATCAGGGTGACGGGGGCTAGTTGCATGTGACTTTGTCCGAAGGCGCGATGGCCCACTTTCGCACACGGCGCAGAGAACGCCGAGGGTGTGAACATCAATGTCAGGCGCGACTTCCCGGACGATACGCCGCGCCGCGCTTGATAACTCCGGCGCCTGGGCAAACACTCCAACGCTCAACCGATCAGGAGCACGGCCATGACCGAAAAACTCGCACCCATCGCAACCAAGATCGTCTTCGAAGACGAGTATGTGCGCGTGTGGCAACAGGTCGTGCCGGCTGGCGCGCAGATCGACAAGCACGCGCATCAGCACGACTACTTTCTACTCAACGTGGCCGGTGAGGGTCCGTTCGACATCACCTTTCACGACGGCACCGGTGGAAAGCTCGGCCACCAGGCATCGTTCACCCCCAAACCAGGAACTGCGGACTATGTGCGCAAGGGGCATATCGAGACAGCGCACAATCGCGGTGAGGAGTATCGGGCGATACTCGTAGAGTTGAAGCGCGCCTGAATCGGGCGCGCGGGATCACAACAGCGACAGGATCTGATTCATCTCGATGAGACGACTGTCGGCCAGCGCCGCGGAACGAATGGGTGCGATGGCCTGATAGTCGGGATCGGCAAGCATGCCCAGGAACTGACGGCGTGCGGGATAGCGCACCAGGATGACGATATCCCACGGCTCGTTGCCGATAATCGAATGCAACGCACGGCCCATCCAGATGGGCTCGCCGCCGAAACGCGGCTGCAGTGTTGCGAAGCGCCGGCCGTACTCCCCATACGCATCACGGCCGCTCATGCCGTCCACGCCGTATCCGGCTTCGGCCGTGTCTCGGTAGCGCAGCAGATTCAGCATGACCACCGGTTCATCGGGATCACCGCTCGCCATGGCGGCGAGCCCGTCGTTGTTGGGGTGTACCGTGGCCATACGTGATGTCTCCTTGTGCCGGTGGTTTGCGGGCGAGTGTGTGGGGCGCCGCAGCGCCGTGCAATCGCGGCGTGAGTTGTCCATCACACCGATCGCCCTATCATGTCGAGACATCGATTCGCATCACCGCACCGGAGCAATAGATGACCAGCCGCCTGCAACCCAGATCCTTCGCTGACCTGACACCAGAACAGCAAGCGCAGTACGAGCGCATCAAGCGTGCGCGGGCGCCACGCCCGGACGGACAGTTCGGTGGACCCTTCGATCCGTGGATTCGTGCGCCGGAAGTGGCGCAGCGTGCGATGAGTCTGGGCAACTACATCTGGGAACGGACGTCGGTGGGGCGACGGATCGTGGAACTCGCCATCATCGTCACTGGCCGGTACTGGCGCAGCAACGTGGAATGGGTGGCGCACGCGCGCATGGCACGCGAGCAGGGTGTGTCGGACGCGGTGATTCAGGCTGTGTTCGAACAACGCTTGCCGACTGATGCACCGGACGACGAGCTGCTGACGATCGAAGTATGCCGCGCGCTGCACGAAACCCAGGAATTGCCGAGGCCGTTGTACGATCGCTCTATCGCAATGTGGGGCGAATGCGGCCTGATGGACATCATTCAGACCATCGGCTTCTACACGTTCGTGTCGATGACGCTCAATGCATTCAACATTCCCACCGGACCTGGCGAGCCGACGCCATTTCCGCGAAGCGAATGACCACTGCGCTGGCCCACCACTTCTACACCCAGGCCTGCAACAACGCCTGGGCAAATCACAGGCTGCTGCGTGCATGCGCCCAAATGTCACAGGCGGAGTTCGCTGCAGCGCGCGTCAGCTTCTTCCCGTCAATCAAAGCGACCCTGAATCACAATCTGACGGTGGATTGGTACTACGTGGATGCGCTCGAGCGTGGCTTGGAACGCGAACTGGCGAATCGTGATGTCGATCGTTTCTTTGATCCAGTCGAGCCCTTCGATACTTGTGTTGAACTCGCCGCTGAACAACGCGCGGTCGATGCGCGACTCATCGTGGCGTGTGCTGCGCTCACCGATGCAGCGCTCGCGTTGCCGATTGGCGTGATGCGACGCACGGGGATCCAGATGGAAAATGCCGCGCGGCTTCTTGCGCATCTGTTCCAGCATCAGCTGCACCACCGCGGCCAGGTGCACGCGATGCTCGCGGGTACAACGATTTCCCCGCCGCAGCTCGATGAATTCTTCTGCGCCAATGAAGCACACCTGCGTGCGGCGGAGCTCGCGGAGATCGGGCTGTCAGAAGCGCAGATCTGGGGTGCCGTTGGATAGACACGCTCCATGCGGCCTGGCTGTTACAGGACACTAGATCAAGGGTTGGCCGGATACCGCCTGCACGAACGTCGCGATGGTCGCTGCAGAATAGACGGCGGCCACGCCGATCACGGTGCCAATCGCACGACGTGGCGACCACGAGGCAGGCAGCAGCGTTGCCACGATCGGCAATACCTGCATCGCATGCATGCCGAAGAAATGCGCCACGCGCAGATCGCCACCATCGCGCGACCAGCGCAGCAGCCACAGGCCGTTGGCGTCAGTGGCGGCGCCCCCCACCCAATGGCCTGCGTGTTCACCCATGTAGCTGCCGCTCGCTCCGCCCAATGCAAATGTGAGGATGAGCCCAATTCCTACGGCGAGTGCATACGCACTGTGCAGGCGGTGATGACGCAGCACCACGACGCCCATCCACAGACAGATGGTCACCAGCGTCACCGCGCCCGCACCCATCAGCGAGAACATGGTCGCGTGAAATGCAGTGTCACGATTGAAGTGCGACGCCTCACCGCGGCTGGCCTGCATGACGATGTAGAGCATCTCAAACAGCGCGCACGCCACCGGCACCCACGTCATCCAGGCACCTTTGCGCGTGGCGAAGTAACCGCCCGGCAGCAGCGGTGCGAACCACGCAAGTGTTACGAAATAGACGGCGAGCGATAGCGAGAATTTGAACGGTTTTGTCCAGACCGATACGCCGTTCAGCAGCCGGTCGTCGAATGCCGGCGCCACCGCACAGAACGCGAGCAGCACGCACAGCGCCAGTGCGGTGCGCCACCACACGGCGTGGCGCTGACCCAGCGCGGCGAGGTGCGCCGCGTGCGCCATGTTCGATGGGGCCGACGCACCGTGTGCATTCACGCTGGCTGCGCCTTCCTCCGCCCCATCGCTCGATGGATGTATTTGACCGCAAAGTACAGCGCGAGCCCGGCCGGACCGGCCATGAACGTGGCGATGAGACACGGCACGACCAGCAGGTGATGCACCCCATTGGCGCGCGCATCGCTCACTTCCCAGCTGCCCACGAATAGATCGAAGGCGAGATAGTGAATCCAGCCCGCCAGCAGCAGCGCCGGTACGCTGAACAGCGAAGCCACCCCGGCGAGCGAGCCGAAGTTGCCGTCGGCCGGCGCGGTGGCGTAGTTGGACGCCATGAGAAAGATATATGCACACGCGATGGCCACCGGAATGAGGACCCGCGCCAGCACCTCCACTACCCAGCGCTGCCCTGGCAGCAGAATCAGACCGGCCCAGCCGAGCATGGCCAACGCACCGCTTGCTGAAAAAATGGTGTCGAGCATACGTGGATCCCCCGATATCTTGACGCTGCAAAGATTGCAGACTGCCCAATGATGTTTCCAATGTCAAGATAACTGGCTGTAGAATGCGCCGATGACCGGGAAACGCACCTATCACCACGGCGATCTCAAGGAGGCACTGCTCGATGCGGGGGAAGCCGTGCTGCGCGATCTGGGCCTGCAGGGATTTACGCTGCGCGAGTGCGCCCGGCGTGCTGGCGTATCACACGCTGCACCAAAGCATCATTTCGGCGACGTGCGCGGGGTACTCACCGAAATTGCCGCGCGCGGGTTTCGTCAGCTGACGCGGCGTTTACGCGCAAAACTGCGCGCCGCTGGCCACGATCTCGATGCGCAGTTCATGGCCACTGCCGATGCCTACGTGGGATTCGCCGAGGCCTATCCCGAGCACTTTCGCATCATGTTTCGTTGCGATCTGGTCAATCCCGAAGCACCCGGCCTGACCGCGGCGGCGTTCGAGACCTTTACCGAGCTCACCAATGTGATTCGCCGCCAGCGCGGCGAGGCAGATGTGAACCCCCAATGCCTCAACGCCGCGATGGACTCAACAGAGCTGATCAACGACATTCTGATCGGCTGGTGTCATATCCATGGCTATGCGCATCTGAAACTCGAAGGGCAGCTGCCGATGGTGTCGAAGGCCATGCACAGGACGCGCCTGCATACGTCCAGTCAGCGCCTGGCGAAGATGATCCAGGCACAGGCGGCTAGTTAGCAGGCTGTTGAAAAACTCTGACATGGAAAACAGTACGCGCAC
>JAQBCT010000178.1:0-14787 GCA_032124855.1 Gammaproteobacteria bacterium | reverse complement strand
GACGCTTAACTTGAAGGCAGGTGCGGAAGAAAAGGCCATCGCGACGCTGCAGGAACTCACCGCGGCCGTTGACCGCGGCATGCATCATGTCGTCGACCTTCGATGGACCGTCGTTGAACGGATTACCCCAGGGAAACGGATCGCTGAAAACCGTCGGTACGCTGCTCGGGTCAATCAGGCCCCGCAGACCCAGTGCGACCGTAAAGGTCTTCATATGCTGATGCATTACCTCATCATCGGCGCCGAAAGCGCCGAAGGCTGCACCTTTTGTGTCTCGCAGCGTCGTGGGCACGCCGTTGAGCAAAGTCGGATGCAGGTCGCGCTCGTAGTAGTTCATCGCCACATCGGCCAGTGTGCTGCCGATCGTATCGGCGTACTTGCCGCCGTCGAACGGCGTGTTGTTGTTACCATCCTGATTGGCAGTGTTGAAATTCTCGTTCCATGTCCCGTCGGAGAACAGCAGCGCGAAATTGTTCTGGCACTGTCCTTCAGGAGAGGGCGATACCGGGCAACGGACATTCCCCGGTGCGGTATTGCTGGTACTGCCAAACGAATCGCCCGACCTGCACTCGAAGTGCTTGCCGGCGCGATCCAGCGCCGCGCGCAGCGGCGTGCCGTTGTTGGAGTCGATCTTGTAGACCTGATTCATCAGCGCGCGTTTGGCGCCGACGCGGAACGACGAGTTCATCGACGTGATTGCAATGCGTTCGTTGGTGTCATTGAGCACGACATAACCGATGCGCACGTTGGACACGTCCGCGACGGTCCGGCCCAATGCCGCCTTGGCCGTATATTCACGACTGCGGTAGTAGCTGAACCAGTTCGCGAAATTCTGGATCTCCTCCGCGTAGGTACACGCAGCGGGGTTCACGCAGTCTGTCCGAGCGGGGCCACCGGGGTAGGTCATGGCCGGGTTACGCGCCGCGCCATCCATATCGACATTGCGGGTATTGCTGATCTCAACCAGCGCGTGCGGATCGTCCCACGCGGGACGTCCGGCGGCCGTCGTCGTGTAGTAGTGGGGCATGTACACGTTGTTGTTGGTGAGATTCCTGCTGCCGCCGTTGCCATGCAATTTCGGCACGTTGTTCGACACATAGGTAATCGGCGCTGTCAGGTCGAGCGTGCGAATCGGCGCTTCGTACGGATCCAATGGCGCGGCCGTTGGCAACACATCGTCGAATTCGACACTGCTACGGTCGAGGCCTACCCAGGGCCGGTAATTAATAGCAGGGTTGTAGTACATGGTGTTGAACTGCGCATTGCGTCCGCGCCACACGCCGTAGTCGTTGCCGAGAAACGCCGCATCTGCGGCAATCGCCGCTTCCGTCGGCAGAACACGGTCGTTACCGTAGACGTTGCTCGCCAGCGGATACAGGTAGCGCCACTCGCGCGTCGAGGTCGTGGTCTCATTGCTCTTCCTGCCGGCGTTGGTCAGCCAGAATTGCCCCTCGGCGCCATCTGTCATCAACGCCCAGTCCATGCTGCCCGAGTCGTCCATGATCACCAGCACGTTGGCTTCGGCGCTAACCGCATCTTCCAATGGCACGTTCGCCAGATCGAAATCGAATTCCACCTCGCCAGGCGGTGCCGGCGGCGGCGGGGGCGGCGCCGGCGTTACTTCGACCGTCACCACGATCGGAGCAGAAAAAGTGACACCGTCGGTCAACCGGATCACGAACGAGTCGGTACCGACAAACGTCACATCCGGGGTGTACGAAAACGAGCCGTCGGGCGATACGCTCAAGGTCGTGCCCACATACCCGGCGAGCCGCGAAGTCGGCACCGTATCCTGAACCACGGTGATGATGTCGCCGTCGGGATCAAATCCCTGGCTTGCCATGCCACCCGCGGCCTGGATGGAGAGGAAGCTCGCCTGCACCACGGTGTACGCGAGACTGCCCGCCTGTGACGGCGCATCCGCGACGGAGTTCACCAGGATTGTGACCGTGGCCATCGCGGTTTGTCCGTCGCCATCCCGGATCGTGTAGGTGAAAAAATCGGTGCCGTGAAAATCTGCTTTCGGCGTATACGAAACCGAGTTCGCACTGATCACCAGGGTGCCATTGGGCAGCGTGACATCGGTACCGGTCGAGTCGCGCACCGTGGTCGGCACAGACTCCGAGCTGTCCGGATAGTCGATGCCGTTGATCGAAACCGTGGTGCCCGCGCTGATCACGGTCGTGGGGTTGTCACCCGAAATATCGTTCGCCAGCACGTTGATCACGAGCGATCCGCCGTCTTCGTTCATGACGACGTTGTCATCCACGGCAATCGGCACATCATCCACAGAGGCAACCGTAAGCGTGAAGGTATCGGAGACCAGCGCGCCCGCCGAGTCGCGCGCCTCAACGGTCAAGTCGGCCGTGCCAAACAGGTTGCCCGCGAGCGTCAGCGTCAGGTCGGCGCCAGAAAACGACGTCGTCACCAGCGCAGGATTCGAATTGATCACGTTGTAAGTCAGCGTGTCGCCATTAGTCGCGATGTCGACGTCACTGACATAGGCGTTGAGGTCGATCGTGAACGGCGGCGCATCTTCTGGCAGGTTCATATCCGGCAGCGGCGCCGTGAAGACCGGCACATCGTTGATGGCACCAACATCGATCGACACCGTCACCGCGGCACTGGTATCGGTTGCATCGCTGGCCGCGAACGAGAAACTGTCCGGCCCATTCGCATCGAGGTTTGGCGTGTAGGTGAGGTTCGGCGCCGTACCCGACAGGATGCCCCGCGACGGCGGCGAAACCACGGCAAACGTCAAGGCGTCGTTTTCCACGTCCGTTGCGGCCAGCACCACTGCCGCCGACGTATCTTCGCTGGTCGCTATGGCTTGCCCAACGGCAACCGGAGGATCGTTCACCGCCGTGACATCCACCTGGAACTTGTCATCAGCGAACTCGCCATCAAAGTCAGTGGCGCGAATGATCAGCGTCGATGAACCGCTGCCATCCGGGGCATACGACAACGTCAGCGTATTGCCGGTGATCGTTGCATTCACCAGTGCCGGATCCGAATTCGTATCGATCGAATAGGTGGTGGGATTGTCGCCGTCATTGAATACGCTACTGAGATCGAACGAATTGTCGGGATCGTCCTCGCTGACCGAGATGTTTCCGATCGGATTGTTCAACTGCGGGGATTTGCCCCACGCGGGCATTCCTGCGCCCAAACAGGCCAGCAGCAACAACGCCGCAAAAACCTTGTCCTTACTCACTGTGTTTAGGCGAACCATCTCAAACCTCCGGGTGCTCCTGGCTAGCAGTCGCATAGGTCACTTAGAAAATCAGGCCGAATGTGCTCTGCAAGAGCACGCGGGCATTGTTGGTACCACCCACACCACGCGCGGTGATTCGGAATATCTCGATTCGATCGAATACCGCGCTCGAGGATTGCACGAGCATGTACGGATTCTCGCTGCGCTGGACGGTCGCCACCCACTCGATGATGAAACGGGGCTGCCCGGCAACGCCGGCGATCGTATTGGCTGGCAATTCCACACTGTTGTTGCCTGTCCAGACGTTGGCCTGTTCCCAGCGTTCCGTCTGCAAGTAATCAGAGGCCTTCCACAAGCCGTTGTTTCCGCCCGGCGGGAACAGCGCCACGCTGTTGACATTGCTGCGCAGGAATTCTTCTGCAGTTCGCAGCGCCACTTCGGCCGACTCGAACGCCAGCACGCTGTCGTTGGTATTGCGCGCCATCCGTTCTTCGAGGCTGGTTGTCTGGACCGCCGACACACCGATGATGGTGAGTACCAGCAGCAGCACCAGGCTGATAAACAGGGCGACACCGCGCTGATTTTTCATCACCTAGTTCCTGAAACTGATGGTTTGGCTGAACGTGCGGCGCAACGGCGTACCCGCGTCTGTCACCACATCGACGCTGTTGGCGATCACGGTGATGCGAATTGCGCGGATCACATTCGCACCGACTTGATCGAAGGTGACGTATCGATTCGCGGCATTGAAGGCATTGCCGGGCGAAGTATCCACGCCAAAGCGGACTTGCAGGCCCTCGATGCCTTCCACCAACTCAATGGGCGCGTCTTCGCTCACCTTGCGCCACAGCGACCACGGCGTCTGATTGCGATTGTTGGTGCCCGTACCCTGCGCAATGAAGTAGATATCGGTGAGGACGCGGCCAACCGTCGATCCCTGGCCATTGTTGGCTTCACCGTAGGGCGTACCCTCGCCCGACAGAGATCCACCTGCAGCATTCTGGAACAGACCCGCACCCGGCGCGTCGAGCGTCAACGTGGATTGGGCGCCCGGGGCATTGCTGCTCACCGCCCCTACACGAAATACCGCGGCCTGCTCGCAGTTGTTGATCGCCACGAAGTTATCGACGCCGAACCCCAATCCATCGGCCGGTACTTCAACGACCGGATTGTCGGTGGCCTGCACGATCGCCGCGATTCGCGCGCCAGGTACATCGACGTGACGCACGACGAGAATGTCGGTTTGGGGACGCAGCTGCGCGATGTTGATGCCATTGGCAGGGATAAAGCCCACGGCAGACCCTGTGCGCGGCAGCGTGATCAGCGATGGCACCCAGTCGTTGGCGCTGTTGCCGGCGTTGACGCCATGAAACGCCTGAATTGTCGTTGTGATATCAAATTCGAACAGCTGCGGCCACGTGCCATTGAGCGCCTTGTAAATCTTGGCGGGCTCGGGATCGCAGCCAAGATAACCGGCGGAACGCGCGGAGCGGCTGATGAAATCCACCGAGAAGCGTGCCGCTTCCTGCATGCGCGACTGGCCGTTCAGCAATGTATAGGTCTGATTGTTGCCAACGAACAGCGACACGATGCCGGCGGTGACCACGACACCCAGCCCCAGCGCCAGCATCAATTCGATCAACGAAAATCCAGTCATTCTTTTCATGTACAGCTAGCCCTGGCTGACGATCGAAAGGGACGTGACACCGGGTTGATTCGGCTCCTGCCACTGCACGGTGACCGTCACCATAAACGTCGCTGGCACGGTGGCTGGCACCACAGCCGTGGTGACGATCGAACCGTCACCGCTGGGCAACCCGGGTAAATCCGTGGCGAGCGGCAGCACATTGCCATCACGCATGGCGACGCAAACTGCGTTGGTATTGAAGTTACCGAGCGAACACTTCCACGCCGCCTGGTCGAAGGCAGCCATCTGCGCCTCGGTGCAGTTGTTTGCAAAACAATCCTGGGCTGCGGCCGGTGCAGCAGCGAGCGCCAACCCGCCATAGTCGATGCCCGGGTTAGCACGGATGCGGTCGATGATGTCGTACGCCAGCTGCACAGCTTCTGCGCGCACCAGCGCACCCCGGTTGTTCTGCAGGCTGACCATCTGCAAGCCGGTGATACCCAATACACCAATGCCCATCACGAGCACTGCGACCAGCAGCTCGATCATCGAGAATCCGCGCATGTGTGCGTGCTTCATCATGGGCAATCCGTCTTTGGTCGGGAGGAAACCCGCCCGATCGTTGAAATGAGAATCGTGCGACCCACCGGCTCGCCGGCGCGGCACAGCTCGAACGAGCCTCCTACACCGGTGGTCAGCAAGCCGCGGGAATTGAAGGTCAGCGTAGCAACGCCATCCATCGTGCCCACACCGTTCAATCGGTTGGCACCAGACGCTGTAAAGCCCCGAAGTTCCGTACCGTCACATGCACCGGCGCCGCCAACGATCACACACCAACCCGGACCCCACTCATCCGTGGGGGCGGACGGGTCGTCTGCCTGCACCGACACTGCTGTGCCGCGCCGGCCCGCTTCGCTGCGCGCGTATTGCAGCGCCACCATGAAATCGTTGACCTGCGTGGTGAGGCTGCGCTGGACGACAAAGCCATTGAACGCGGGAAGTGCCAGGCCGATGAGAATCGACGCCACTGCGAGCGCCACCATGATCTCCACGATGGTCAGACCCGTCTGACGACGATTCCGCGGCGGCTGAATAACGTATGTGCTCATTGTCTCGTCACTCAATCGATGTCGGTGTGCGCCGGCATCGCTACTACCCATGACGGGAGATGCGGGCAGTGTAGGGCACTGGTGGGCGGTGAAAAGCGAACGCCGATGAATGGAACGATCCGGCAGCATGAGCGGTGTAAGTGAAATATTGGCCCGCCCCCATCGACATTCAGCAGACAGGAGATCAGTGCGCCCACGACGTTTCGTCTGCATCCCCGAAATCCGAATCGCCGTTGCGATCCCAGCGCTGCGCGCCGTTGGCATCCACTTCCAGCATGCCGTCACCCACCACCGGGCCCGACGTCGGCGTCGCGCGCAGTGTGAAGGAGTTGGCATTCGCCACGGTCACGGCCACGGCGTACATCGTCGTGCTGGGTGTGCAGATATTGGCTGTCACGGCGCCAGTGTCTGCACCAGGGCCGACATGCAGCTGATACGAAAAGGAGGTGCTGGCCAGGCGTTCCATACTCTGCGCGCACAGCATCAGATCCTTTTCAGCATTGACGCGTTGAGTGCGCACGCTGTACTGCGTATAGATAGGTACAGCAACGGCCGAAATGATCGCCATGATCGCCAGGGCCACCAGCAACTCGACCAACGTAAAGCCACGGACTCGCATGCGGATACCCTGTATTGCGCTTCCCCGACTCTAACCCGATGCGCACAACGCTCCCAAGGCGACGCCGCCGGGCGGTGGCGTTAAACCGATGAGTGGACTACGTCACGTTTCAAGCCGGTGCGACCACCAGGATCGAAACGTCGAAAATGACCGGCTTGCCGGCCAGCGGGTGGTTGAAATCCACTACCACGAGGTCGCCCTCGATGGCTCGCACGACGCCTGGCAATTCCCCGCCGGGTCCGGCGAATGACACGACCAGCCCCGGTTCAGGTTGCACATCGGCCGAAAACTGCCCTTTGGGCATGAACCGCAGGTTCTCTTCGCGGGCTTCGCCGAACGCTTCTGCCGCGGCAATGTTCAGACGCACCTGCGCGCCCGCGCCCAGACCGAACAGCGCCTGCTCGAATCCGGGCAGAAGACTGCCGTCGCCAACGGTGAAAGTAGCCGGCAGGTTGCGGCGGGTGCTGTCGATCTCTTCACCGCCTTCCAGCAGCAAAGAAAAGTGCAGCGTCACGCGCGTGCCGGGTCCGACAACCGTCAAGTTGCGCTCGCCCGCTCACGGCGAGCGTCGCGCATCATGGCAAGAATCCACAGCGCCGCCCCCACCGAGATGGCCGCGTCCGCCACATTGAAAGCTGGAAAGTAATATCCCGCGTAGTGCACCAGCAGGAAGTCGACGACGTAGCCATCCATCAGCCGATCCCACATGTTGCCCAGTGCGCCACCCAGCACCAGCCCATACGCCCATCCCAGCAGTCGTTCGGTTGCCGGGAGGCGCCGCATCTCGATGATCAGATACACGGCGAATGCCAGCGCAAGGCAAACCAAGAACCAGCGCTGCCATCCGCCGGCATCGTCAAGAAAGCTGAACGCGGCCCCCTCGTTGTGCAGCCGCACCCAGCTGAACACTGGCAGCACAGGGCGCGCCTCGCCTAGCGTCATC
The DNA here is from genome assembly GCA_032124855.1 of Gammaproteobacteria bacterium. Taxonomy (GTDB): domain Bacteria; phylum Pseudomonadota; class Gammaproteobacteria; order Pseudomonadales; family Azotimanducaceae; genus DATJGR01. The sequence continues at coordinate 7,275 of JAQBCT010000178.1, read as the reverse complement.
GTGATATCGACGACGTACTTGGTGACTCGGTCCGCAATCCAGACACTCGCGGCGAGACCCAGCCATCTAACCACGGTGGCTGCTCAGCCACGCACGCGCCTGTTCCACGTCGCGCACGATCTGCGCCCTCAGATCTGCAAGCGAATCGAAGCGTTGCTCGGCGCGAATTTTGTGCTTGAAGGTCACCGTGAGCAGCCGGCCATACAGATCACCATCGAAGTCGAATAGATGGACCTCGAGCAGCGGTTCTTTGCCGTCGACAGTGGGTCGCACGCCGATGTTGGCTACCGCATCGTACGAACGATCCAGTCCCGTCACCTGAACCGCATACACACCTTCGAGCGGCGCGCGGTAATGATGCAGGGCGATATTTGCCGTGGGCGTGCCGAGCTGACGGCCCAGCTGCCGGCCGTAAATGACTCGCCCCATGATGAAATAGTTGTGGCCAAGCAGCTTCTCAGCGCGCCTGATGTCGCCTACGGCCAGCGCCTCGCGCACCCGCGTGCTCGAAACGCGCTCGTGGTCAAACGTCAGTGTGCCGATGTGGCTGACCTCGAATCCGAACGCATCGCCACCGCGTTTGAGCATTGCATAGTCGCCCTCGCGGCCGCGGCCGAATCGAAAGTCGTCGCCCGCCACGATATACCGCACGCCCAGCTGTCCGACGAGAAAGTCCTCGATCACAGATTGCGCCGTGATCTTGGACACCTGTTCGTTGAACGGCAGGCAGATCATCCGGTTGAGACCGGTGCGCTTGAGCAGCGTGACCTTTTCGCGAAACCGAGTGAGGCGACCCGGCTTGTTATCGCCACTGAAATACTCACGCGGAAGGGGTTCGAAGGTGATCAGCACACTGGGCGCGCCCAACTCGTCACGTTTCGCATTCAGATGTGCGAGTAACAACTGATGACCGTGATGCACGCCGTCGAAGTTACCGATCGTCGCAACACATCCACGATGCTCGGCCCGTATATTATGCAGACCGCGAATGATCTCCATGATCCACCAGTGCATTTGATCAATGCATTATAGACAGGCCGCGCATCACACGTGGTAACGCAGTTCGCCTGGGCGCATACCAGCCATGAACAGGCAGACGAAGTAGATCAACGCGCCGGCACCCGACAGACCCAGCAGCCAGACGCCGCGTTCGAACATTTGCGCGTGCAGCCAATAGCCGGCGTGAGGGGTGATCGCGATCAGAAAGACCACCATCAGCGCAGTGGCAGAAGCGATCTTCACAACGGCCGTCGCCAGGCTACGCTCGGGAACGTAAAGCTTGCGATGCACGATGCCACGCAACAGCAGATACGCCTGCACGATCGCGGCCGTGCTCGTCGCGAGTGCCACCCCCACGTGACCCATGACCCTGAACAACGCGAGGCTGAGCAGGATATTCAAGATCACGGCGACGACGGCAAAGCGAAATGGCGTGCGGGTATCCTGGCGGGCAAAGTATGCCGGCGCGGCGATCTTCACCAAGGCGAACCCCAGCAGGCCGACCGCGAAGGCATCCAATGACAGCGCGGCCATCCGGATATCGTGCGGCTGCATTGCACCGTGCAGAAAGATGGTTGCCATCAGCGGGATCGACAACACGTACAGCGCCGCGGCGGCGGGCACACCGAACAGCAGGCAAGTCCGGATCCCCCAGTTGACCGTTCGGCTGAACGCCGCGCGATCACCATTCGCACTGAGGCGCGACAGATTGGGCAGCAACACCGTCGCGATCGTCACAGCGATGACCCCGATTGGCAGTTCCATCAGCCGATCGGAGTAGTACAACCACGAGATGCTGCCAGGTGTGAGCAACGACGCAATCATCGTGTCGACGAGCGCATTGATCTGACTGGCGGAGCCCGCGAAGACCGCCGGAACCATCAGGACGCTGACGCGCCGCACGCCGGGATGCGCAAAGTCGATGCGCGGAACCAACAGCATGCCAATGCCGCGCAGCGCAGGAATCTGAAACAGCAGCTGGATCAATCCAGCGGCGAACACGCCCCACGCCAGCGCCATCACCGGGGTGTTGAAGGCAGGGGCCGCTACGAGGGCCGCAGCAATCAGCGTGACGTTGAGCCATACCGGCGTGAACGCGGGCACCGCGTAGCGATGAAAACTGTTCAGCAGCGCACCGGCGAATGCCGTCAATGCGATGAATCCAAGATAGGGGAACGTGACCCGTAACATGCCGGCCGTGAGCGCGGAGCGCACAGCGTCGTCGTGAAATCCCGGCGCGAACACCAGCACGAACAGCGGCGCCGCCACCACACCCACCAAACTGGTGGTGGCCATGATCAGTGCGAAATTGCCGCTCATGACCGCCACGAAGCGACGCATGTCCGCGTCGGATTCGCGCGTTCGATACGCGGCCAGCACCGGCACGAAAGCCTGGGAGAATGCGCCTTCGGCGAACAGGCGCCGGAAAAAATTGGGGATGCGAAATGCCACGAAGAAGGCATCGGCGATGGCGGTGGCGCCGAAAAAGTGCGACAGCACCATGTCGCGGACGAAGCCGCTGATACGCGACAGCATGGTCATGCTGGCGACAATGCCGCCGGCCCGGCCAAGGTTTTGTGTGGGGCCGTCGCGACCAGACGCTGTGGGGCTATCGGTTGACACGCGCGAACCTCGTCGGCATATTAACGCGCCTCATTTTTCCGATATCCCGCTAGGAGATCAGCTTGGCCAATACCGCTTCCGCCCGCAAACGCGCTCGGCAATCCGAAAAACGCCGACGCGCGAACGCCAGTCAGCGCTCGATGGTCCGCACGTCCATCAAACGCGTTCAGGCGGCCATTACGGGCGGCAAACGAACCGAAGCGCAGGCCGCGCTCACTGCGGCGATCCCTGTCATCGATGGGATGGTCAGCAAAGGGATCCTGCATCAGCACAAAGCGGCACGACACAAGTCGCGGCTGAACGCGCAGGTGAACGCACTCACCGCCTGAGGCCGTCACAGCAGCACCAGGTTGTCCCGGTGCATCAATTCAGGTTCATCCACGTAGCCGAGTCGGGCCTCGATTTCGCGCGTGGCGCAGCCGAGAATTTTGCGCGCCTCATCGCTGGCGTAGTTGACCAGCCCCTTCGCCACAGCATTGCCGGCCACATCGACGCACAGGACAACATCGCCGCGACTGAAGCGGCCGTTGGCACTCGTCACACCCACCGGCAGTAGACTCTTGCCGCCGTGCTGCAACATGCGCACGGCACCCGCATCCAGCACCAGTTCGCCCTTGGTTTTCAGCTGCCCGGCGATCCAGCGCTTGCGCGCCAGGAGCACTTCTACATCGGGCGCAAACAGAGTGCCCATGGATTCGCCATCCCGCAGTCGCACCAGTACTTGCGATGCCGCGCCATTGGCGATGATGGTTCGCGCGCCTGAACGTGACGCGACGCGCGCCGCGGCGATCTTCGTCGCCATGCCACCGCGACCCAGCTGACCCGCGCCGCCGCTGGCCATGGCCGACAGGCTTGCGTCGTTGGCACGTGCAAAGCGTACGAGCGTGGCGCCCGCATTCGCGCCGGGATCTGCGTCGTACAAACCATCTCGGTCCGTTAACAGCACCAGAACATGCGCCTCAACCAGATTGGTTACCAGTGCGGCAAGCGTATCGTTGTCGCCGAAGCGAATTTCGTCCGTGGCGACCGTATCGTTTTCGTTGATCACCGGCACAACACCAAGATCGAGGAGCGTGCGCAGGGTGCTGCGCGCATTCAGGTAGCGTTGTCGATTCGACAGATCATCGTGTGTCAGCAACACCAGCGCTGTACGTAAGCCGTGGCGTTGAAAGGCGGTTTCGTATGCTTCAATCAGGCCCATCTGACCCACCGCGGCCGCGGCCTGCAGTTCGTGGATCGCTTTGGGTCGCTGCGCAAAGCCAAGGCGGGTGGTGCCCTCCGCTACCGCGCCCGATGAAACCAGCACCACTCGACAGCCGGCCGCCACCAGTGCGGCGATGTCCGCTGCCCAGCGCGCGATCGCTTCGCGGTCCAGCCCTCTTCCCGCGGCGGTCAGTGAAGAACTGCCCACCTTCACGACCCAACGCGTCAGTGTGCGCAGGCGCGCCCGTTCTGCGGCCCCGTCGGCGGACAGGTCAGTCATCGCGAAAGACCACGTCGATGTCTTCGTCATCGTCAGAGTTGCTCGACGGATCCGCGGCGGCAGTGCTGCGTTCAATGCGGCGCTGCGGACGGCGCAACAGCGATTGACGCAGCACGTCATCACCAATCTGCGTCTGCAACAGCGTTTCTTGCGCGAGGTGTTCGGGACTGCTCAGCAGATCGGCGCGATGTTGCTCGATCTGTCCCATCAACGCCGCAATGAGCGCATCGACGCCATCTCCTGTCGCGGCCGAGATGACGAACAACGGTCGCTGACCCGCCGCTGCGCGAACGGCGGCGACGACGTCGCCGAGCGCGTCTTTCGCTGCGAGATCTGATTTGGTGAGCACCACCCAGCGCGGCCGTTGCAGAAGCGCGCCACTGTAAGCCGCAACCTCTGCATCGATCGCGGCGATATTGGCAACCGGATTGCTGCCATCCAGTGGCTGGATCTCGGCCAGATGCAGCAACACCCGACAGCGCGCCAGATGGCGCAAGAACTGAGTGCCCAGCCCCGCGCCGCCCGCGGCGCCCTCAATGAGGCCCGGGATATCGGCCATCACGAAGCTGCGTTGCCCGCCTGCCCGCACGACGCCCAGATTGGGTGTCAGCGTGGTGAAGGGATAGTCCGCAATCTTCGGCCGGGAGGCTGAAACGCGCGCAAGTAGTGTGGATTTGCCGGCATTGGGCATGCCCAGCAATCCCACATCGGCCAACACCTTGAGTTGCAGGCGCAGGTGCCGTGCTTCACCAGGGAAGCCAGGTGTGGTGCGGCGGGGTGCGCGATTGGTCGAAGATTTGTAGTGCGTGTTGCCGAAACCACCGTCGCCGCCTTTGGCCACGATCAGGCGCTCGCCTGCCACCGCCAGATCGCCCAGCGTTTCCAGGGTTTCTTCATCGACAATGGTGGTGCCAACCGGCACCTTGATGAGCAGGCCCTCGCCGCCGCGGCCGGTCATATTCTTGCCGCGTCCGCCCTCGCCGCTCTGGGCGCGATTGTGCGGCTGATAGCGCAAATCGATCAGCGTGTTGAGCGCAGCGTCGGCCTGCAGCACCACGTCACCACCGTGGCCGCCGTTGCCGCCGTCAGGTCCGCCAAGCGGGATGTACTTTTCGCGGCGAAACGAGCACGCGCCCTTCCCGCCCCGACCGGCTTCGACCTGGATGGTAGCTTCGTCAACAAACAACATGGGTGCAGCGCCTCGCCGCTGCGCCGACGCCCTACGTTAGGCTTGCGCGCTAACCACGCTGACGTAGCGACGCTTGGTACGGCCTTTTTCTTCGAACTTCACCTGGCCGTCCGCAGTTGCGAACAATGTATGGTCGCGGCCGCAACCGACATTTTCACCCGGATGAAACTGGGTGCCGCGTTGCCGCACGAGAATATTGCCGGCCACAGCGGCCTCGCCACCGTACATTTTTATGCCGAGGCGCTTCGACTGGGAGTCGCGGCCGTTACGTGTACTGCCGCCTGCTTTTTTATGTGCCATGAGAAAGCGCTCCTAACCTTTAATCGCAGTGATGCGCACGTCAGTGAACCACTGGCGGTGCGTGCCTTGGCGCAGATAGTGCTTGCGACGGCGGAATTTGACGATGCGCACTTTATCGGTTCGGTCGTGGGCGACCACTTCGCCCGTTACCTTGCCGCCCGCGAGAAACGGTGCGCCAACGTGCACGTCATCGCCTTCGGCGACCATCAGCACTTCGTCGAACTCCACCGACGCGCCCGGTTCTGCTTCGAGGCGTTCCAGACGAACGACTTCACCTTCACTGACGCGGTGCTGCTTGCCACCGCTCTTGAATACCGCAAACATAGCCAATCTCCTGGCGAGGATTTTTCCCGGGTGAGCTGTACTACAATGCCTTGGAACCGGGATGGGCGCTCTCAAAAGGCGCGTAATTCTACGGGCAAAGAATACCTATTACAACGAGCTACACGCCTGCATGTCACGCAATCGCCCCAGCCAAGCCGCCGCCTCGGCCCTCCCGCCGAACGCGCCCGCGGTTAACGGGAAGCAACCCGACATTCGCAGCGTTTACGCGCTGGTCGCCGATGACTTCGCCGCGGTCAATGCGCTGATTCCAGCGCGCCTGACCTCGGACGTGCGCCTGGTCGAGGAAATCGGGCGGCATATCATCGACAGCGGCGGCAAACGTCTCCGGCCGCTGCTGGTGCTGCTGGGCGCGCGGTGCCTGAGCTATGCCGGTACAGAACATATCAAGCTGGCCGCCATCATCGAATTTCTTCACACGGCCACGTTGCTGCACGACGATGTGGTCGACCGCTCCAATTTGCGCCGCGGACGCGCCACCGCAAACGAGCTGTGGGGTAATGCGCCCAGCGTGCTGGTCGGCGACTTTCTGTACTCGCGTGCATTCCAGTTGATGGTGGAACTCGAGCGTCTCGACATCGTGGCCATTCTTTCGGACGCCACCAATGTGATTGCGCAGGGCGAGGTTCAACAGCTGGCCAACGTCGGCAACGCAGATCTCACCGAAGCGAACTACTACGACGTGATCCGCGCCAAGACCGCGATGTTGTTTCAGGCTGCTGCGCACACTGCGGCAACGCTGGCGTGCGCAGACCCGGACCAGATCGACGCGTTGCGCGACTATGGCCTGACGCTTGGTCTGGCTTATCAATTGGTGGACGACTGGCTCGACTATGCCGGCGACCCGGCCGTCATGGGCAAAAATGCCGGCGATGATCTCGCCGAGGGGAAACTCACGCTGCCGCTGATTCATACGCTGGCCCACGCATCACCTGCCGATCGCAACCTGGTGCGCCGTGCCATCGAGACCCGTTCGGCCGTCGCGCTCGACGAAGTCGTCGCCGCGGTGCAGCGCTGCGGCGCGCTCGAACGCACTCGCCAGGACGCCGAGACGCAAGCCCAGCGCGCCGTCGAGCTGTTGAATGTGCTGCCAGACAATGCACACCGCGAGGCGCTGATTGAGCTGGCCCGCTTCTGCGTGGCGCGATTGAACTAATTGTCTACGCGACGTGAATTGGGTTGGCTTGCCGCCACCAGCTCATTAGAATACGCGCCCTTCCCGCCCAGAGAACTTCGGAGTGTAGCTCAGCTTGGTAGAGCACCACGTTCGGGACGTGGGGGGCCACAGGTTCAAATCCTGTCACTCCGACCAATAAAAACACTGGTGTTTTGAAAGCCT
>JAQBCT010000177.1:0-8476 GCA_032124855.1 Gammaproteobacteria bacterium | reverse complement strand
CGCCGGATCCTGCCTCTCGTCCGCAGGCTCTCGAAAGAACGACAGTGGGTCGCACGGTACGAGGATTTGAGATCTCTCATGGGCGCATGGCGCTTCCTTCACCGCTGGCTCGCTATCGTGCTGCTGCTGGTCGTTGGCTTCATCGTAGGACCGCTGACTGGTGTGCTGCAGCCCGCCGCCGACTTCGGCATCCTGCTCGAACCGCTCATCGCAATTGCTGTGGCGGTCATTCTTTTCGAAGGCGGTCTGTCGCTGAATTTCGCTCAGGTCCGCAACACCTCACTGGCCGTACGACGTCTCATCACCTGGGGCGCGGCCATGGCGTTCGTGCTCACCACGTTGGCCGCGCACTTCGTTGCCGGACTCAGCTGGCAATCGGCCGCCGTACTGGGCGCCATCTTAATCGTCACAGGGCCGACCGTGATCATGCCCCTGCTGCGCCACGCCCGCCTCACTTCCGCCCCGGCATCACTGCTGCGCTGGGAGGCAATCCTCGCGGATCCGCTGGGCGCGCTGCTCGCGATGCTGGTATTCGAATTCCTGCTGGTTGCCAATCAGGCGGCCAGTGCCGGACACCTGGCATTGAGTGTCGCGGGCGCACTGCTGTGGACAGCTATCGGCGGATATGGCCTGGCACGCGCCATTGCATCCGCATTCGTGCACGGTCGTGTACCGGAATATCTGAAGGCGCCCCTGCTGTTGACCGCGGTGGTCGGCACTTATGCGATATCCGATTTGATCCTGGGCGAAAGCGGCCTGCTCACGGTAACGGTGCTTGGCGTTACGCTGGCGAACACACGCATGGCGAGTCTCGCGGAACTGCGACGATTCAAGGAGATGATGACAGTGCTGCTGGTTTCCACGGTGTTCATCGTGCTCACGGCATCGCTGCAGATCAGCGACCTGCGTGCGCTGGATACGCGCGCATTCTGGTTCCTGCTGTGCCTGCTGTTCGTGATCCGGCCCCTCAGTGTGCTCGCCAGCACACTGGGCAGTGGCGTTGCGCTGCGCGAACGTGCGCTGGTGGCCTGGGTGGCACCACGCGGCGTGGTAGCTGTGGCCATGGCCGGTCTGTTCGGATCCGGGTTGGAGGACCAGGGCATTGCTGACGGCGCCTTGATCATGCCGCTGACCTTCGCCGTGGTGGTTGTCACCGTCGTCATCCACGGTTTCTCCATTCGCCCACTCGCTGCGGCATTGGGAGTGGGTGGCTCTGGCGCACAGGGCGTGCTCATCGTGGGTGCATCGCCATGGTCGGCGGCACTCGCGGCAGCGCTGCACGAACTCGACGTCGCGGTCGTCATTGCCGATCGCAACGGGTACCGCCTGCGCCATGCCCGCAACGCTGAAATTGCAGTGTTCTACGGCGAAATACTCTCGGAAGTGGCGGAACATCAGATCGATCTGAATCAGTACGAACTGCTCGTAGCCGCCACAGACAACTACGACTACAACGCCCTGGTGTGCACCAATTTCGGGCCCGAGTTCGGGCGCAGCAACGTCCATGAGATTGGCTCGGGTGAAGCCGTGCAGGCGAACCAGAGCCGGGCCATCACCCTCGGCGGACGACCGCTGCTGGCGTCGCTTGGCGGGTTCGATGAATTGAATGCGCGCATCGCGCAGGGCTGGAAATTCCACTGCACGCAGCTCACGGAGGATTTCACGGTCGAACAATTCGACGAAGCCGCGTCACCCGATCGCGCGATCGTTGCCATGCTGCGGAAGAAGAAGCTGGTATTCGCGGGCAGTCGCGCGCTGGAGTACGACGAAGGAGATGTGGTGATCAGCTTCACGCCGCCCGAAGGTGCACCCGAGAACCGGGTGACCGAACGCACCGCATAGCTGCGTGATCAGCGACACGCGAAGTCACCTTTTTCGACCGGGTAACAGAACTCGCCCCAGTCACCGGTTTTCTGCCACACCGCCAGCATGCCGATTTCACGCACCAGCGTCTTGAAGCCGGCCGTGGCGCGTGTGCGTTTCAGGGCCGGATGCCACATCAGGAAATAGCTCCCGAAGCCATACGGCAGATACTCCTTTCGCAGAAACGCCAGAGCCATGTCCAGATCGCCGTGATATTCAGCGGTAAACGCCACAGTGGCTGCGTAACCCCGTGGCATTGGCTTTGGATCGTCCAGCAGGGCCTGCAGGGTCGCCAGCGCTTCATCGTGTTTTCCCAGCAACAGCTTCCCCATAAAGCCCTCCGAGAAGCCAGGCACGATTGCATCCATCGCCGCTGGATCGCTCTGCTCCATGGCAAGCCATCGCACAAACAGGGGGCTGGAATCGCCGGGTGCAAGGCCCCGGTTACGCTCGAACTCTGCGACGGCTTCTTCGCGCCGCCCGAGCATGTAGAGCGGATCAACGCCATCGCTCATGAGCGGGTCGGCGCGCTGCAGGAGTCGCACCTCAACCAGCTGGTCTTCCAACCGGCCTATTTGCGCCAGATAGGCCGCGTAGTCGATACCTACCGCTGCCATTCCGTGAGCCCGGCGCAGCATCAGCGCGCGCTCCATCGCTTCATCCGCCGCAACAAAGTCGTGATAGGACATAAGAACAAAGGCCTGCGCGGCGTGGGCGCGCCAGAGTTCGGGAGCGACCTCAACAGCCCGCGCAGCGGCCTGCGCCATTGCCACGAGTGACTGCTCGGTATGCGCGGGTTCGCGCGAGCGGCCACCATACGCGTACGTCAGTTCGACCCAGGCCAGCGCAAACTCCGGATCCAGCCGCACCGCAGCTTCCAGTTCGTCGATGGCGCGCTCAGTGGTCCGCGGAGTTTGCTGGTAGAACAGCGTCCGGCCGCGCAGGTAGTGCGAATAGGCTTCCGTATTCCGAGTGCCGCCGTACGCTGTGTCGCCGTGCGTGAGGCCCAGTTTCACGCTCAACGCATCCGCCACTGCCCCGGCAATTTCGCGCTGTATGACGAATACGTCGGCAAACGGCCGGTCGTAGGTCGCGGACCACATGTGAAATCCGTCAGCGACGCTGATCAGCTGCGCCGTGATCCGCAGCGAATCGCCGGAGCGCCGCACGCTGCCTTCCAGCACGTGATCCACTCCCAGTGTCGCACCGATAACATCGAATCCGACATTGCGGCCCTTGAAGGCAAACGAGGAAGTCCGCCCGGATACCTTCAGTTCTGGAATCTGCGCAAGTCCGTTGAGCAGTTCCTCAGTAAGGCCGTCGGCAAAGTACTCCTGCTCCGCGTCGTCGCTCATGTTCACGAACGGCAATACCGCAACGGACGGTGCCCGCGCAATGCCTGCCGGACTGTCGGTTGCCGGCATCGCGCGATACCACCACAGGCCGCCTGCGATCAGGGCCGCCATCAGCAGCGCTACATACAACCCCGACCACCGAGCCCGCGGTGGGAGCGGCTTCAGCCGCGATGGTTCTGCCTGGGACCCGCGCAAGGCGTCAAGCAAATGCTGCCCATAATTGCCGTCCGCGTAGCGCTTCAGTGCATGGACGCGATTGAGACCCACCTTCAGATCTGACGTGAGCGGGACATCCTCAAGGTAGACCGGGACCACGGTCTTACCCTCGTCCAAGGCAAGGCTGACTTCGCGATTGCAGTGCTGCGAGCCAAGCGCCGCTTGAGAGATATAGAACAGCACGTGGCTCGCCCGCTCCAACGCGTCACCGATCCGAGCGCGCCAGTTCTCTCCAGCCGATATGCCCTCGTCGTACCAGAGATTGATACCCTGCTCACGCAGCCAGTCGAGTTCCGGATAGACACGATGCTGGTCTTCGTGGGCGTAACACACAAACACGAATGGGCCGTCGCCTTGGTACGCCGGAGCCAGCATAGGATCGCGCCCTCCTGTACGTTTCGTCCGAGTCTAGCGACTAAACAACGCCAAATCAGCGTTCACTCGATTAAGATGCCGTGACGGGACTCGCTGGAGCAAACGATGCGCGCAACCCTGATGCAACGCGGCCGGATCTGGGTGGATACCTTGCCCGATCCGACACCACTGACCGGCGAAGTGCTGGTGAAAACCCGCGCGTGTGGCATTTGCGGATCCGATCTCCACGCCGCGCGCCACACCGAAGACTTCGTTGCAACCAGTCGTGAGGCGGGTGGCGCATTCAAACTCACGACATTCGACCCGGTAGTGCTGGGTCACGAATTCTCGGCCGAGATCGTCGACTACGGTCCTGATACGCCCCATGATCTTCCCGTTGGGAAGCTCGTCTGCTCGGTGCCCATGCTGGCGCGGCAAGTGCCGTTGGCAGTGGGTTATTCCGTCGAGACCCCGGGTGGCTTTGCGCAATACATGGTGCTGTCGCGGGCACTGCTCCTGCCGGTGCCCGACGGCACCCCGGATACGGCCGCCGCGCTCACCGAACCCATGGCCGTGGGATTGCACGCGGTGAACAAGGCCGTCTTGACCGGCGCCGAGGCGGTGCTGGTGCTCGGGTGCGGACCGGTGGGACTGGCCGTGATCACCGCGCTGAAGCAGCGTGAGGCGGCACCGATCATCGCGGCCGACTATTCGCCACGCCGACGCAGCCTGGCTCAGTTGCAGGGCGCGGATTTGGTGATCGACCCCGCCGTCGAATCGCCGTATCGACAGCCGCCGCTGCGGCGGCCCGATGGGGTGGTGATCTTCGAGTGCGTCGGCGTGCCCGGCATGCTCGATCGGATTTTTCTCGAGGCGCCCCGCAATGCGCGGATCGTGGTGGTGGGCGTTTGTCTGCAGATGGACCACAGCCGGCCACTGATCGCCATCAATAAGGAGCTGTCTGTGCAGTATGTGCTGGGTTATTCGCTGGATGAGTTCGCCGAATCATTGCGCCGCATTGCCGACGAATCCTTCGCCGTGACGCCGTTGATCACCGGGCGCGTCGGGCTGGATGAAGTGGCCACAGCGTTCGATGCGCTGGCCGACCCCGAACAGCACGCCAAGATTCTGGTGGAGCCGTGGCGCCTTGCTCCCGTCGCACAGTGAATCCATAGTTGTCCAAAGCCTGATCGGATCAACCGCGTGGAATTTGAACTGCACCCCCGTCTTGCCGCCGATAGTTTCCCAATAGGCGATTTCCGGCTGTGTCGCGCCCTGCTAAACAACGACGCGCGCTTTCCATGGTGCATCCTGGTACCGCGCCTGAACGATCTGCGCGACTTTCACGAGGTGCCGGCAGCGCATCGGGGCGCGCTGTTCGACGAAATCGAACGTATATCAGCCGCGCTGAAGGAGCTCGGCAAGGCAGACAAGATGAACGTGGCCGCACTGGGCAACATGGTGCCGCAACTGCATATTCACGTGATCGCGCGCCGTACCGACGATGCGGCATGGCCAACGCCGGTGTGGAATGCGGGTGCGGGAACGCCCTACGCCGATCCGCAACCACGCATCGCGCAGCTGCGCGCACGGCTTGGATTGACCTGAACCGCGTCAGATTCCAGCGGCAATCGCGTCGATGCGCGCGACCACGTCCGCGGGCAACGGACCCGAGGCTTCAGCGGCCAGACATTCATCCAGCTCGGTGCGATTCTTCACGCCCAGCACAACGCTCGCCACACCCGCCATTCCCAGCGCGTAACGATGCGCCAGCACCGCCATTGGCGTATCGAGCGAACGCGCGAGTTGGCGCAGTGGCGCGGCGCGCTCGAAGTCTTTGAAATCCTGGCCATCGGGATTCAGCTCGCGGTCCAACGCATCCGTCAGCGCCCCGGCCTGCACGGCTCGAATGCCTAACACGCCTACACCGGCCGCCTGGGCAGCCGCGATGATCGCACGCGGCTGCGCGGGCTCGTTGTAGCGTCGCATATCACCCGGCGAATCCAGACAGTTCGCCACACACTGCACCACCGCGGGCCTGGGATCGGTTTGCAGCGCGGCAATGATCACGCGGGGTAAGCCAACGCCGGTGATCCCCCAGTGCCCGATCAATCCCTCGGCACGCAATGCCTCGAAGGTGGGTATCACCTGCTCGCGATAGATCGATTCGGTGGTGGCAAAGCGATGCTGTGCGGCGGCATCGTGCGGATACTGATACGCATCGGGGATGATGTTCGAGTGCAGGAAGAGGATATCGACGCGCTTCAGCCCCATCGTATCGAGGCTGCGTTCCAGCGAGCGACGGATGGTGGGCGCCACTGCATCGGCTGCGGGCGTGCCGAGCTGACATTTGGTGGTGAAGCGCGCGCCCGCGGGCGGCGCGCCACCGAATGCGGCGCCGATCACCGCCTCTGCTTCGCCACGACCGTACCCCGGCGCCAGGTCAAACAGCGTGATGCCGCCCGCCACGGCCGCATGCACGGTGGCCACCGCCTCGTCGCGATCGGTCTTTCCCCAGACCTGGCCAAGACCCCCACCACCCAGCGTCAACCGGCTGATCTCACCAACGCTGCCGACCCGCTGCATCAACATGGAAATACCTCGCGCTGTAGCGCGCGCAGTGTAACCCGGGGCCCGCGTTACAATGCGTCACCCTGAAGCGTTGCGAGCGAGAAATGCCCCAGCCGGCGAGTTTCGAATTTCTACGTCAACAGATCGTAGGCGTGGATTCCACTTTCGACACACCCTTCGGCGAACGCCTGATGGTGTACTGCGACTACACGGCGTCCGGGCGCTGTCTGTTGTTCGTGGAGAATTATCTGCAGAGCCTGCAGCGAACGTATGCCAACACGCATACCGAGGACGACACCACCGGTCGCAACATGACGCAGTTGCTGCACGAGGCCGAAGACGTCATCAAGCACGCCGTGAACGCCGGACCAGATGGACGTCTCATCGCCATCGGCACGGGTGCCACCGGCGCCATCAACAAATGGCAGCAGATTCTCGGCGTGTACTGTCCGCCGGCGACACGGGCACGACTAAGCGCGGAAGGTGCGGCATTCCTGGGCGTGGAGCGCGCCCGCGCTTTCGAAGGACATCTGCGGCAGCATCAGCCGGTGGTTTTTGTCGGACCGTTCGAACACCACTCCAACGAGGTGTCGTGGCGCACTGGCCTCGCCACCGTAGTGGAAGTGCGCCTCGCGGACGACGGCGGCATTGATCTGCTTCATCTCGAGGAACTGCTGCAGGCGCCCGACTATCAGGGCCGCATGCGCATCGGTTCGTTCTCCGCCGCATCGAATGTCACCGGACTGCGCACACCCGTGCACGAGATCGCGGCGTTGCTGCATCGCTACGACGCCATCGCCTGCTTTGATTACGCCGCCAGCGCGCCCTACGTGACCATTGATATGAATCCGCCAGTCACGGGTGACGGCGACGGACGCCTGGACGCGGTATTCATCTCGCCCCATAAGTATCTCGGTGGGCCGGGTTCCAGCGGCGTGCTGGTGTTCAATCAGCGTTTCTATCAGCAGGATCTGGCGCCCACGGTAGCGGCGGGCGGCACCGTCGACTATGTCAGCGAGCGCGATCAGGACTTCATCAAAGATATCGAAGAGCGCGAGAAAGCCGGCACGCCCGGTACGCTGCAGGTGCTGAAGGCCGCGCTCGCGCTGCGCATCAAGGACTGGATCAGCGCCGCGCGCATCGAGGCTCGTGAACACGAGTTGCTGGTTCGCGCGATGCAGCGCTGGCAGCGCGCACCCAACATCGAAATTCTTGGCAACCAGGATCCAGCGCGCCGCATCGCCATCGTTTCGTTCAATGTGAAGGGCGATTCGGTCCGGTATCTGCACCCAAAACTCGTCACCGCATTGCTGAACGATCTGTTCGGCATTCAATCACGGGCGGGCTGTTCCTGTGCAGGGCCGTATGGACACCGGCTGCTGAACATCGGCCAGGAACGTTCGGAGCGCTATCGCGCGTCGGTGAAACGAGGGCATGGTGGGATCAAGCCGGGCTGGTGCCGCGTTGGCTTTCACTACGCGATGGACGACGCCGAGGTGGAGTACATCATTCGAGCGGTGGAACTGATCGGCGAACACGGCCATCGTTTCGTGCCGTTGTATCGCTTCGAACTCGACACCGGCACCTGGACACACGCCACGGCAACGGCGCAATACGAGCACCTGTCGCTCGATGCCGCGCTGACCGCGGGTCGCGTCGAGCCCTCCGCGCTCAGTGTGGGGGATCGGGCCGCCCTCTATCAGCGCTTCCTCGACGATGCGCTGCAGCACGCGCAAACGCTGGCCAGCCAAGCGGTGAGAAATGACCTCACATTGCCTGGCGAGCTGGGTGAGTTGCAGTTCTTTGCGCTGAGCCGCGCCTCGTTGGCATGAGGCAAATGGTGCCTGGCACCATTTGTCCGATCAGTTGGCGCGCGCCGGATCGATCCGATACAGCGAACGTGTCTTCTCGTCGGTAACGTAGAGCGCGCCATCGGGGGCGGCGGCGATGCCGTTGAATACCATCGATGAGGGTTGTGCCGCGGACGCAGCGGGTGACCCCGGATTGAGCTGCGCCAGCACCGTGCGCGTACCGTCCGTCGCCAGCTTCACGACGCGTCCGGAATCGGCTTCGACCACGACGAAGCCGTCCACCACACGCGCGATGCCTTCGGGGGC
>JAQBCT010000176.1:0-11535 GCA_032124855.1 Gammaproteobacteria bacterium | reverse complement strand
AAGTATGTTCAGACACCATACCAATGGCCTGCCAATCGCTTTGTCTATTGCTATTTGTCTACCGATGTTCACGTTTTTTTAATCTCCTTTTTGAATGGATGCGGCTGTCAAGGCTATGTCTCTATCGGAGAATGCAACTCTCCCGCCAGCGCCTGAGGGTGCACCGCCGCCACCCACAGCGGACGCGGCTGCCTGGAGTGACGCGGCCCTGGATGAAATTCTGGCACCTGTTGCGTTGTTTCCCGATCCAATTCTGGCCCAGGTACTCGCTGCATCCACCAACGCGCAGGAAGTGCTGGATGCCGGCAACTGGCTGATTGAACACCCGGATCTGAAAGACGATGCGCTGACCCAGGCGGCCGCCGAGGCAGATTTCTCGCCCGCCGTGCAAGCGCTGGTGCACTTCCCAACGGTGGTGGACATGATGTGCCGCGAACTCGACTGGACGCGTCAGCTGGGTGATGCGTTCAGCGCCGATCAGGGCGCCGTGCTGGCCTCAGTGCAGCGCCTGCGCAAGCAGGCCGCCGACGCAGGCAATCTCGTGTCGAGTCCGGAAATGAAGGTGGAGACCAAGCAAGAGCAGGGCAAGGATGTAATCGTGGTGCAGCCTGCGAACCCGCAGATCATCTATGTGCCGCAGTACAACCCCGTGCAGGTGTACACGCCACCGCCGGTCACCACGACGACAACTACCACGACCACCGCCAGCTCTGGTATCAGCACGGAACAGGCGGTGGTTGGCGGCCTGCTTGCGTTCACCGCTGGCGTGCTGGTGGCGAACGCCTTCAACGACAATCACAACGACTACTGCTACCCCAACTGGGGCTATGGCGGCGTGTACTACGGACCGCGACCGTACTACCCACACAACACGTTCATCTACGCGCCACAGTACCCGGGTTACAGGCCGGCCTACGGCTACCGGCCGCCGACGAACTATCCCGCGCACTACAACAACTATCAGCGCAACACGGTGAACAACGTCAACGTGAATGTGAACAACAACTACTTCAACCGCTTCGACAAGAACCAGAACCGCGTGTCCACCTATCAGCCGAATTCGCCCGTGACACGTCCGGCTGGTGCCACGCCGTACTCTGGCGCCAACAGGGCGGGCCAGACGAATTACGCTGGCAACAATGCCCAACGACCTGGCAATGCCGCGACACGCCCGGCCACCACGCCGGCACGACCGCCAGGCGCTGCACAGCCGAGGCCATCCGGGCAATACGCGGGTGCGCGGCCCAATCAGGGCCAGAGCGCCAGTCAAAGGCCGGCAACGACGCAGCGGCCGGCGGGAGCCCAGCGACCACCCTCGGCTCAGCCGAGGCCTACAGCGGCTCAGCCGAGGCCACTCACGGCTCAACAGCGGCCCACCGCGTCGCAACGCGGCCCATCCGCCGCGGATCGCGGCTATCCGCAAACTACCGGGCGGCGCGCCGACGCAGGTTCCAGTGCCGCGCAGCGAGGCAGTACGTTCCAGGGGGCATCCAACCGCCAGGCCAGCAGTGAACGCGCCGCCAGCCAAAGGGGCAGGTCGAGCATGCAGGGTGCATCGCGCCCTTCGAGTCGTGCCGCACCCTCGCAAAATCGTCAGAAGAGAGGTTGAAATGAACCATCGCACGCTGGCACGTTCCGGCCACCTGTTGTTCATCGTCCTCGCCTGCAGCGCCATGGCATTACCTGCACGCGCGGCGGACGCGGCGGCTCAGGCCAACTATGAATCGCCCGATGCAGCCGCTGCCGCGCTCATCGCCGCACTGCGCGCTGACGACAACGCAGCACTCACCGCCGTATTCGGACCTGACAGCCAGCAGCTCATCGACTCGGGCGACGGCGTGGCGGACGCGAATGCGCGCGCGACGTTCGTAGCCGCGTATGACACCGCCTACGCGCTGCAAACTGCCGATGACGGCAGTGTGGTGCTCGAGGTGGGTGATGACGGCTGGCCGTTGCCGATCCCGATCGTGCAGAACGACGGTCGCTGGTCATTCGATACAGCAGCCGGCATCGATGAGATCGTGTATCGGCGAATCGGGCGGAACGAGCTCGGTGCCATCGCCGTTTGCATCGGCATCGTCGCGGCCCAGCAGGAATATGCCAGTGTCGGCCACGACGGACTGCCAAGCGGCATTTACGCGCAGAAGCTGGTCAGTGACCCGGGAAACCAGAACGGTTTGTACTGGCCGACCGCATCCGACCAGCGCGCAAGCCCGGTTGGCCCCTTCATCGCGAACGCGACAGCACAGGGTTACACGCAAGGTGACGGTGACAGCGACGTGCCCTACCACGGCTACGTCTACAAACTGCTCATCGCCCAGGGTCCGGCCGCGCCCGGCGGAGCGCAGGCGTACATCAACAACGGCGTAGCCGATGGCGGCTTCGGAGTCATCGCTTTCCCGGCCGAGTACGAAGCCAGCGGTGTCACCACCTTCATGATCAATCAGGACGGGGTCGTGTATCAGAAGGATCTGGGATCCGATACCGGCACAGCCGCAGCCGCCATCGACACGTTCAACCCCGATGCCAGCTGGAGCGCGGTGGAAGACTGACGCGGCAAATGGTGGGGCAAATGGTGCCTGGCACCATTTGCCCCACCTCCACCCTTCGGATCAGCGCAACAGCAGCGTGTACAGCGGATCCTCGGGCGCCCGCGCGCCGAGCGCGAGGCCGTCGATGGGTGGGCCTTTCCAGTTGGCCGATGCGGTCAAGTTCTGATTCCAGTCCACCACCACACGCCGGTGCAGGATCTTCCACACATCGGCGCGACGCTGCATCAGGTCGAGATAGCGGCCGAAGAACATCATCTCCCGATCCGCGCCATCCTTCGCCTCGATATAGTGCTTGGCCATCACGTACGTCTCGACGCGCGCCGTGTCGCCATCGAGCGCGATGTTGACGTTACTGATGGCGTGGAACGTTCGTGCAAAGGTGCGAATAGCGCGCGGCAGCATCCGGCAGAAATCGTGGCCGTTGCCGTTGAATCCACCGTAAGCGACTTCAGCATCCGGCCAGTACGCGGATATCAGTATCGCTTCATCCGCGCGATCCACGCCGCGACTGTGTTGCGCGAGAACTTCCTGGATGGCCAGCCGGTCCGCCAGCTCGGCCAGTGTTGGAACCCGGCCTGTTTCGATGGTCACAGCTTCATCCCTCCAGTTTGCCCAGTGCATCAGGGTATAGCGCACGCGCAAAGACATCGAGGTCCGGACCGCGCCGCAGATGATGGCCGCCATCCACCGACAGATTCACGCCCGTGATCCAACTGGCCTCAGGGCCGCACAGAAATCGCACCGCGGCCGCGATATCTGCCACCGTTCCGGTGCGATGCAACGGCATGCAATTGAGATAGTCCTCCAGCACCGCCTGCGTGGCCAACAGTCCCGCCGCGAGTTCCGTATCCACTAATCCCGGCAGGACACTGTTGACGCGCACACCCGCATGGCCGAGTTCATCGGCGGTGTTGCGCACCAGCATATCGATGCCGGCTTTGCTGACGCAGTACGCCGCCATGGCGCGGTGGGTGCGCACACCGGCAATCGAGGAGATGGCGCACATGGCACCACCGCCCGCCCGGGCAATGGCCAGTCCTGCGTGTTTGAAGGTAAAGAAGGTGCCCGTGAGATTGGTCTGCAACGTGGCATCCCATTGTGGCTGCGTCATGGCAACCACAGGCGCCAGCGCGCCAACCCCGGCGTTGGCGACGGCGATGGTCAGCGGTCCTGCACCCTGCGCGATCGCCAGCGCCGCGATGACATCCGCCTCCACACCCACATCACCCACCGCAATGGCCGCGCGTCCGCCCGCCGCGGTGATCTCTGCCGCGGCAGTCGCAAGCTTGCTTTCGCTTCGGCCCATCAGCGTGACGTGCGCACCATCTGCAGCGAATACTTTCGCACACGCAAGGCCGATGCCGCTGCCTCCCCCAGTGATCAATGCGTTGTGTCCGGCAAGTGGTTGCGTCATGCGAGTCACCTCGAAGCAATGGAAAAAGTGCAGCGGCCGGCCAGCCTAGAAGCGCCGTTGCGGCATTGCAATGGCGCACCCGTTGCCGATACCTTAACCCGGTCACCGCGTTCGAAAGGTTGTAATTCATGCCCTCGAGTTATCAATTCCGCGACGCCGATGTGATCTCGCCCGAGGTATACGGCCGCCTCAGTCATCCCCACGAAGCCTTCGCCTGGTTGCGCGCCAACGATCCGTTGAAATATCTCGAACCGGAGGGATTCAAGGCATTCTGGGCCGTGACCAAACACGCGGACATCATCGAGATCGAACGCCAACCCGAGATTTTCGCCAGCGAGCCGCGGCCCATCCTGGGGCCGGAGATCACCAACCCCACGATGCGCAACGAAGTGATCGCGCAGATCTTCGAACGGCTGAAGGATTCACCGAAGATGCTGGAAGTGCTGGCAACCTCGGGACAGAACGGATTAATCCGTTCGCTGGTGCAGATGGATGCGCCGGACCACCCGAAATATCGCGCGCTGGTGCAGCCGTGGTTCAAACCGGCAAACCTCAAGCGCCTGGAGGATCGCCTGGAAGTCATCACGCGGCAGATCCTCGACGACATGATGGGCGACGGCGCCTCGCGCACGCTCGACTTCGTACAGGATGTCGCCGTCTTTCATCCGCTGAAGATGATCGTGGAATTGCTTGGCGTTCCCGCTGCGGATGAATGGCGCATCTTGAAGCTGACCAACGAGCTTTTTGCGGGCGACGATCCGGAAATGCGGCGCGTGGGCGAAGATCCGCTGTCACTGTTCGAAACCATCAAGGATCTGTACGAATATTTCGATCGCATGACGCAGGAGCGCCGCGAAAATCCCACCGAAGATCTCGCCTCGTACATCGCCAACGGCAAAATCGACGGCGAATACCTGCCGTTCAAGGAGCTGATTTCGTACTACATCATCGTGGCAACAGCCGGCCATGAAACCACGCGCACAGCCATGTCCGGCGGCCTGCTCGCGCTGCTGCAGAATCCGGCACAGCTCGACACGCTGCGCGCCGGCGACGAGACGCTGATGAAGCTCGCCGTGGAGGAGATGATCCGCTGGTCTACACCCGTGGCGCAGTTCTCGCGCACGGCAACACGCGACTACGCGCTGCGCGGCCAGACCATTCGCGCCGGCGACACCGTGGGCTTGTTCTACGCATCCGCCAACCGCGACGAAGAGATCTTCGAAGCACCTGCGCAATTCCAGGTGGACCGCCAACCCAACCGGCATCTGGCCTTTGGCATGGGTCCACACATGTGTCTTGGCAACATTCTGGCGCGCATGGAGCTGCGCATCTTCTTCAGCCAGTTGCTGCCGCGCATCGTCTCGATGGAACTGGCCGGCGATCCACAATTTCTGCGGGCAAGCTTCGTACACGGTGTCAAACACCTGCCCATCCGTTTCACGCTGAGACCCACTGCCTGATGATTCCCGCACTCACCCCGCTGGCCGACGCCGCCGGGCGCTACCTTGCCGGTCGCTGGCCACACCTCGAGCACTTGAAGATCACCGATATCCAACAGATTCCTGGAGGGGCGTCGCGGGAGACGTACCGCCTCACTGCTGCATACGTCGAGCGTGGTAACGCGCAGCAGCGCGGCCTGATCCTGCGCCGCGACCCGCCATCGAGCCTGATCGACACGGATCGTGCCTGGGAATTCAAAACCTATGCAGCGGTATTCCCCACGGATATCCCGGTGCCCGAGCCGCTGGTTCTGGAAGAGACGCCCGGCGAACTGGAGCGACCGTTCTCCATCAGCGCTGAGATCCCCGGATGCGAATCGAGTCTCGCGAACTTCGCTACCTCAGCCTATCTTCCGCTGCGCGAGACGATTGGACAGCAGAAGTGGGGCATTCTCGGACGCCTCGCGGCAAAGGATCCGGTTGCGCTTGGTGTGGACACGTTCATGCCGGTGCCCACACCGCAGAACTGCGCGCAGCGTGAACTCGACTACTGGGCCGGCGTCATCGAAGCGGACGCACTGCATCCGCAACCCATTGCGGCTGCTGCCATCCGTTGGCTGCGCCGGCAAATGCCGTCGCCCGCGCAGAAGCTGGTGCTGGTGCACGGCGACTATCGCTCGGGCAATTTCCTGTACGACGCCGCCGGCACCATCCGCGGTGTTCTCGATTGGGAGATGGCGCATATCGGCGATCCGCTGGAGGACCTCGCGTGGTCACTCGACCCGCTGTGGGGTTGGCCCGAACAAACGCTCGCCGGTGGCCTGTTGCCGCGCGGGCGCGCCATTGAACTCTGGGAAATCGCGAGCGGCCTTACGTGTGATCGCACTGCGTTTCGCTGGTGGCAGATATTTGCTTCACTCAAGGCGCTGGCCATCTGGATTTCATCCACCGAGGACTTCGCCAACGGCACCACCAAGGAGCCGATCCTCGCCATGGCGGGCTGGGTGATGACGGATCGCCAGAATCGTATTCTGCTCGACCGGCTGGCGCCCCAATCCACGCATCGTTACGCACAGGCGCTGCTGTGATTCCGCGCCCGCAGCACGCCCTGCAGGATCTGGCGATCAAGCTCATGGTGTCCATCGCACCACAAACGCAAAGCACCTATGCCGCGACGAGCACCGGCTTGATCGCCATGTTGATGCAGTGTCTTGCGCAGGATTTCGATCGTGCCGCGGCGGTGCGCATCGAAGATCTGGATGAGATGAAGGCACTGCTCGTTGCGGCTCCAGCCACATTGCCCGTAGCGCTGGCGCAGTTGATCGCGCAATTTCTCGCGCAAGCACCGGCGAGTCTGCGCATCGAACACCTCACGGCACACCATGCACAGGCGATGCAGCTGATTATTGAGTTGCATAGCTGGGCCGAAGCAAATGACGCGCCGGAACTGAACCGAGGGATATGGGCGTTCCTGATCCGACACGCCGATCGCCATGCCTATCAGGTGATGCTGTAGCGCGCGCCGCTGCGGCGCATGTCGGCTTGTGTTTTAAAGCTCCGCGGCTACACTAGGCCGCTCTTTTTCCCGGGGTCGCTAGCTCAGTTGGTAGAGCAGCGGGCTTTTAACCCGTTTGTCGTGGGTTCGACCCCCACGCGACCCACCACTACCCCGCCCCCTGGTATCGCGTCGGATCCGCTACACCAGCTTCGACAAATCCAGCCGCGCGCAATCGACACGCATCGCAGCGCCCGCACGCGCGATGCGCCGCATCGGGCTGATAGCACGACACCGTATCGGCATAGTCGACGCCCATCGCCACGCCGCGCGCAATGATCTGCGCCTTGCTCAATGCGAGAAGCGGTGCGTGGACAGTGCAGCCATTACCTTCTACTGCAGCTCTGGTGGCGAGATTCGCCATCGCCTGAAACGCGGCGATGTACTCGCCGCGGCAGTCCGGATAGCCCGAGTAGTCCACCGCATTCACACCGATGAAAATATCGTGCGCATCGAGCACTTCGGCCCAACCCACGGCAAAGGCGAGAAATATCGTATTGCGCGCCGGTACGTAGGTAATCGGGATGCCAGCCGACGGCGTCTCGGGAACGGCGATGGCGGGATCGGTCAGTGCCGAACCGCCGAATGCCGCCAGGTCGATGTGTACGATGCGAAACTCTGCAGCACCGTGCCTGACCGCTATGCGTTGCGCTGCTGTGAGTTCCACGCGATGCCGCTGGCCATAGTCGAACGCCATGGCGTAGCAGGCATAGCCCGCCTCACGCGCGATGGCGAGCGTGGTCGCCGAATCGAGTCCGCCCGACAACAGGACAATCGCGCGTGGCGCGTGCGCCGCGGTCATCGGCCGGGCTCGTCGCCCCACAGCACTTTGTGCAGTTGAATCTGCAGTCGCACGTGGAGCCGGTCGCGCAGGATCCACTCGGCGAGTGTCGCGGCAGATAACTGCTGGTAGCTGGGCGAGAACAGCACCTCGCCCACACGCTCGCCGAGTTGGTACTTCGCGCAGATCTCGCGCGCCCATGCGTAATCGTTGGCGTCGCACAACACGAACTTCACCTGATCGCGGTGCGTGAGCAGCGCGATATTCTCCCAGCGATTGCGTGCCACCTCACCGGAACCGGGGGTTTTGACATCCACCACTCGCACCACACGCGCATCGATGCCGCCAATGTCGAGGGCGCCGGACGTCTCGAGCGATGTCTCGTAGCCCGCGCTGACCAGTGCGCTCAGCAGCGTCAGGCACTCCGGCTGCGCCAGCGGCTCGCCACCCGTCACGGTCACATAGCGCGCGCCATAGGCGGCGACCCGCGCGAGGATCGCACTGCAGTCGACAAGCTCACCGCCATTGAACGCGTAGGCCGTGTCACAGTACTGGCAGCGCAGCGGACAGCCCGTCAGTCGCACAAATACGGTGGGCAGACCGACGGTGCTGGTCTCACCCTGCAGGGAATGAAATATTTCGGTGATGCGCAGTCGGGGCGCTGGGGATTCGGCCGCGCTCATCGCGCCGCTCAGCGTAGTTCGGCGGAGTACGACTGCGCCAGTCGCGCCTCGGGCGTACCTGGAAACTGCGTCAGCACGCGGTTCAGATACTCCAGTGCTTTGGCCCGATCACCCAGTCGGTGATAGACCATGCCGAGCTTATACATCGCATCACCCACCTTCTGATTGGTGGGATAGAGATTGATGACCTGCGCGAACGATTGCCGCGACTTTTCCAGATTCGGCTCGGGCAACGCAAGATACAACTGGCCGAGCCAGTAGAACGCATTGCCCGCGTAGGCACCGTTGGGGTAGTTCACCAGCATGTCGTTGAAGGCGTTGATCGCATCGTTGAAACGTCTTTGCTTGGTCAGGTCGAAGGCGATGTCGTAGGCATCCCGTTCGCTACCGCCGGCGCGATAGCCGCCGCCCGATGGCGGGCCGGCGTCATCACGCGGCGATGCATCACCTGTGCTGGGCGTGGTGTTCATCGGACCACCTGACGGTGTTGCTGCTGCGCTGGACGGTGCACCCTTCAGCGCCAGCGCAACGCGCTTGTCGAGGTCCAGGTACTGTTCTTTCTGCTGCTGCGTAAGCCGTTCTATCTGATAGCTCTGTTCTTCGAGCTGTCCGCGCATCTGCGCGACATCCGCCTCCAGCTGCTGAAAGCGCATGAACAGTTCCGACGCATTGCTGTAACCACCGCCACCACCACCGGCGGTAGCAGCGGGCGCGGACTGCGCCACATCACTGCGCGTGAGCGAGCCTGCCTGATTCTGATCGACACCATAGCTGCGCACGCCGCTGCCCTCGTAGGGCGTAGCGGGCACTGCGCTGGTTGTCGCCGGGGAACTGCTCGCGCGGGTGGGCGAAGACTCCACCACAGGCACCGCGGCCAAAGCCGCACAACCCAGCATCTGCGCAACCAGTACGGCGCCGACGGATCGAATCAGGCTGGAGACGCGAACCATACGATCACTGCAGATAGACCAGCACCGCGCGCCGGTTCTTTGCCCATGCCGCGTCATCGTGACCCGGATCGGCCGGGCGTTCTTCGCCGTAGCTGACGGTGTCGATCTGCGAGCGCCGCACGCCGGCCGAAATCAGGAAGGTGCGCACTGCGTCCGCGCGCCGCTCGCCGAGCGCGAGGTTGTACTCACGCGTGCCGCGCTCGTCGGTATTACCTTCGATCAGGATGCGCCGGTCCGGATTGCTGCGCAGGTACGAGGCATGCTGTTCCAGCAGCGCCAGCGACTCTGGGGGCAACACGGCCTTGTCGTAGCCGAAATAGATGATGCGACCCAGCGCCATGCCGGTCTGCGGATTGATGGGGTTGCCATCCATATCCACCGAACGCGAGATTTCGCCATCGGATTGCGGCGGTGCAGTGACCGATGGCTGCTCATCGGCTGGCAGCGAATCGGGCGTCTGCGTCTTCTTGCCGGTACTCGAACACGCTGCCAGGAAGATCCCGACGACCAGGATGGTGGCCAGGTTGCGGAACGACTGAACTTGCATTTTGCTCTCCTAACGAACCGCCAACGGGCCGAACAGATTCGAAATTCTGTGGTGTTATCGATGAATCAGTTACGTGGACTACTCAAGAAGGGGGACCACGCCGGCTCCCTGACATCGCCGGCCGATGACGGCAGACGGTATTTAACACGTCCGTCGATCGAAACGACGGCGAGTATACCGCGGCCTTTATCCTGCGTCGCATAGATTAGCATCGTCCCATTCGGCGCAATGGAGGGTGACTCGTCGAGCGGCGTCGAGGTCAGCACCATCGTATTGCCCCGCTCCAGATCCATCAGCGCAATGTGGAAGACGCCATCGCGGCGGTGTACGAATATCAGGTGTTTGCCATCCGGCAGCAGCCGGGCGCGGGCATTGTAGTCACCCTCGAACGTCAGCCGCTGGGTCAGTCCGCTGGCCAGCGTCACCTGGTAGATCTGCGGTTTGCCGCCGCGGTCTGAGGTGAAGATCAGTGACTTGCCGTCCGCCGTCCAGCTGGGCTCAGTGTCGATCCACTGATTGCGGGTGACACGGCGCAGATCGTGCGAAGCCAGATCCATGACATAGATTTCGGGATTGCCGTCCCGTGACAACACCAGGGCGAGCTGCCTGCCGTCTGGCGAAAATACCGGCGCGCTGTTCAAGCCCGGGAAGTCCGTCAGCACCGAACGATTCCCGGTCGCGATCTCCTGCATGATGATCGACGGCTTGCCGCGCTCGAAGGATACGTACACCACTCGCTTGCCGTCGGGCGACCACGACGCCGACAGGATCGGTTCCCGGCTCTCGAGCAGCGTGCGCGGGCGCGCGCCGTCGGCGTCGGCCATTTCCAGATTGAAACGCACCGATGGTGTGCCGAGATTGCGCGCCACTACATAGATGATGCGCGTAGCAAACGCACCGCGAATGCCGGTGAGCTTCTCGTAAACCGCATCCGAGACCATATGCGCCATCTCGCGTGCAGACGCCACCGGGCCGCTGAAGCGCTCACCGGCAATCTGGCGTTCCTTGAAAATATCGAACAGGGAGTAGCTGATCGACAGATTGCCGTTGGGCTCCATCTCGCTGCGCCCGATCACCACATACTCATCCCCGAGCACGCGCCAGTCGCGGAACAAAACATCCGAAGGACGGGTGGGCAGACTCAGCATATTCGCGGTCGGCGTGGGCGCGAACTGACCGCTGCGGGCCAAATCAAAACCGATGATGGATGCCGGATTCTCCCCGGTCACATTGGCGGGGTTGGCGAACGGCACGACGGCGATTTTCTTCGGGTTGTCGTAGCCGCGATCGATCTCGATGGTAATCGCGGCGTGGCCGGTTGCCACCAGGCATAGCTGGAGCCACAGCGTCGCTGCGAAAGATCTCGTCATTTCCCTCTTCAACGTAACAAATCCTCTGGTTTGAACAGCACCGGGAAGCGCCGGAAATATTTCTCGAACAGACTCGGGTCCTTGGGCACGCTGAATTTTCCGGCCTTGCGCACGGCCTGCTCGGCCGAGCGGTCGAACGCCTCGTTGCCGCTCGAGGCGACCACGGTGACGCCCGCCACCTCACCCGTGGGTACAAGTTCCACCATCAGCCGCGTCTCCATGCCGTTGCGCGCCGACGGTGGCC
>JAQBCT010000175.1:0-3715 GCA_032124855.1 Gammaproteobacteria bacterium | reverse complement strand
CAGGCAGCGGAGTGAACGGGCTGATACCCAAGTTCATATACCGGGCGAACCCAGCGTCTATCGCCGCCGCGCTCAAACGACAACGGGCCGACCCGAAGGTCGGCCCGTCGATCGACTCACCTCAACGCTGCCACATCACCTCGAAGGCGTACGTTCGCGGGAAACCCCAGCCCTGGAAGCCGCCGTTGGCGCCCAGCGGCAGGGCTTGGTCTCGAAACTCGGTGTCGCCCAGGTTCTTGCCGGTCAGCGAGAAACGAATGAACTCGCCGTCAGCCCTGTTCCACTGGTACATCGCCCGCGCATCGATGATCGAATAGGCGTCTTCTTCGATCACCGCTGCGGAGGTCGTGCCCCCAACAATGATCCACTTGTCCTGCCACCGGTACGAAGCGCTGATCGCCAGGTCGTTACCGCCGATGTTCTGCTCCCAGACGCCGGTTATCGAGGTGTTGTATTTCGGCGCGCGCCCCAGCTCACCACCTCCAACCTCTAGACTCGGGCAGGTGTTCGGCGTCAGCGCAGGCGCATTGGGGAAATTGCCGGGATTGTCCTGCGGGTTACACGCGGTGCCCGCGGCACCGTTTGCGGGATACGGCACAAGTTCAGAACTGATGCTGAACTTATCCGATGAGTTGGTCAGGTAACCGAACGTACCAATGGCCGAAAAGTTGTCGGTGACCGCCACCGTCAAGTCCGTCTCGAAACCATAGATATCAACGTCACCATCCGCGTTGTTGATGATGGTATTGGTGCCCGGTGACCGACCGTTTGTGGTAATGATCGACGTGAACTGGGTGTTCTCGAGCAGCGTGTAGAAGGCGGCCATGTTCAGCCGAACCCTGCCATCGTAGAACTCGTTCTTCGAGCCAATCTCGTACGCTGTGGCGTCTTCCGGATCGTACGAAAGGAAGCGGGGATCGTTGCCGCGATTGCTGAATCCGCCGCTGCGAAAACCTTCCGAATACGATGCATACACCGAGTTGTTGTCGGTGAAGCGCCACGTCGCGGTGAACTTGGTAATCGTGTCATCCCAGTCCGCATTCTGTTTCACCGGGAAGCCAGGGTCGGCGATCGTAGTGTTTGCGTTCAAGGGCGGATCGATGAGCGTTGGCGCATCCGCGGTGAAAAAAGCCCCTTGAAAGTCTTTGGTGTCCTTCAGCCAGCGCACACCGGCGCTCAGTTCGATAGTGTCCGTGACATCCCAGTTGACGCTCGCGAACACGGCATTCGAAGTCACATCCTCCTGAGTTTGTTGCCAGCTCGGCAGCGGACCCGCCTGGCACAACGCGTCGCCGACCAACGGGTCGGGGTTGGGTGCCAGAAACGGCGCACAGGGGGGTACGCCTGGAATGCCGAATGCCACGCCCGGCAGTTGCAGATACTGATTTGTACCCTGCCCGTGGTTCATCGTCGTGTCGTAGTAGTAAACGCCCGCCGTGTAACTGACGTTGTCGACGATGTCACCGCTCAGACGCAGTTCCTGAGTGAACTGCTGATACTTCGCATCGCGCAGCGTATGCAGCTGCACCAGCGGCACGGCCACTGTATTGAGCGTGGCACCATCAAAGTCCTGCCGCGTTTTGTCGTTGGAATCCACGTAGCCCGTGATCGACGACAGCACCGCGAAGCCCAGATCCCATTGCGCCTGCAACCCGTACGAATCCGTGGTTAGAAATGCATGTTCGGGGAAATTGGCCCAGGTCTCCTGTGGTTGGTCGCCGTATACGCGAGGGTTTTGCGGCGGCAGATCACTGCGATCGCGGATGTGATCGTAGGTGAAGATCGCGTCAATCGCTTCGGTGGGCTGCCACCGCAGCGCAGCGGTGTACGTCGTAAAGTTCACATCGCCAATGCCCTTGCCGCTGCCGCGCGTGTTGTTGTCATAGTATCCATCGCGCAGCTTGCCCATGACGCCGAGCTTCAAGGCCAGCTGGTCTTGCACCAGGGGGATATTGACGCGCGCTTTACCCAGCATTTCCGAATAGTTGCCCGCTTGGGCCGACGTCGCCCAGCCCCACTCGTTGAACTGCGGTTTCACTCGCTCGACAACGATCGTGCCACCATTCGTGTTTTTGCCATACAACACGCCTTGCGGACCGCGGTTGATCTCCACGCGATCGACATCGAACATGTCGATGATCTGGCCCGTGTTCGTGCCCTGGAATATCCCATCGATGATGACACCCACCTGCGGCGCTTGCGTCTTCTCCACGTCGGCATAGCCGATGCCACGAATGAAGATCGCGCCCATGCTGGGGCCCGCAGTCTGCTGGCCGATGAATACGTTGGGGCTGAGGCCATCGAGGTCCTTCAAGGTGCGAGGCGCAATCCGCTCCAGATCTCGACCAGTGAACGCAGTGACGGCGACCGGCACGTCCTGCAGAGACTCTGCTTCGCGTCGGGACGTCACCAGAATCTCTTCAATCACGCCCGCGCTGGACTGTGCAGCTTCGGCTGCGTTCGCCGCGCTGCTCGCCAGCATTACTGGCGCGCCGGCGAAAAATATTAAGGCCGCAGGCGCCACAGTCACCCATCGCTTGAAAATAGCCATGCTAGATTTTCTCCCCAGTTTCCTGCCATCCCTGGCAGGTTGATCACCGCTCGAACCACCCCGCCTGCCGCGGAAAACCGGCAAGCGTGACTCTTTTAAAAGAACGGCCTCGCGGAGTCAATCCCAGCCGGATTGCGCCGCACCCGATCGGCGCGTCGGTCGTTGCACCGCGGTATGCTGCCCGCACACGTGCTGCAGGGGAGAACGCCACATGAATACAGCCATCAAAGAAGCCATCGCCGGGCATATCGACACGCTGGCGCCGACGCTGCTGCATGTATCGCGCGTGATCCACGCGCAACCCGAACTCGCCTTCAATGAACACCGTGCCTGCGCGCTGCTGACCGATGCGCTGGAGTCGGCCGGATTGGGTGTCACCCGGGGCGCATACGGCCTGGCGACCGCGTTTGAATCCGAATTCCACGGCGCAACACCAGGGGCGCGCGTGGCGTTGCTGGCCGAGTACGACGCGTTGCCAGGCATCGGCCACGCCTGCGGTCACAATCTGATCGCCACGTCGGCGCTGGGCGCGACGCTGGCGCTGGCGGCAGTGCAGGATCAGCTGTGCGGCACGGTGCGATTGTTAGGCACACCCGCCGAGGAAAAAGGCGGCGGCAAAGAACTGATGATCCGTGCCGGCGCGTTCGAGGGTGTCGATGCCGCCATGATGATGCACCCCTCAGGCATCAATCTGACGACGATGCCGTGCATCTGCGTGGCCGAAGTGCGCGTGGAATACCATGGGCGCTCCGCGCACGCCTCGGCGATGCCACACAGGGGCATCAATGCGCTGGACGGACTCCTGCTCGCCTATCAGGCCGTTTCCAATCTGCGCCAGCACATTCAACCGACGGAGCGGATTCACGGCATCGTGACCGACGGCGGCATGGCGCCGAATATCGTGCCGGATTTCGCGGCAGGTGATTTCTACGTGCGCGCCGCAACCGTTGCCGATCTCGAGGCGCTGAAGCCGCGCGTTCAGGCCTGCTTCGAAGGTGCGGCCAAAGCCAGCGGCGCAACCGTCGATGTGCGCTGGGCTGGCGTTGACTATCTCGATCTGAATACCAACTGGCCGTTGGCGGCCCGCTTTCAAAGCAACGCAGAGCAACTCGGGCGCAGCTTCTTTCCCATTGAAAAACTGCCCGCGGGTTCGAGCGGCAGCAC
>JAQBCT010000174.1:0-26024 GCA_032124855.1 Gammaproteobacteria bacterium | reverse complement strand
CTCACCCACGGCATGTTCGGCCAGACCGGTTTCCGTCTGCTCAATGCCCCGACTTTCCTGCCCGCGTACATCATGCTGCTGTCGGGAGGATCGGACCTAGTCGTAGGCCTGGCCGTTGCAGTGCAGGCATTCGGCACGATGCTGACGCCGCTGATCGGCGCGAACCTCATCGAACACCGCAAGCAGGTGCTGCCGATCGGATTTCAGACCGGCTGGGCGATGCGCGGTCTGGTGCTGGCAATCGCGCTGGCGGGACTGGTGCTGCCGACCCATTACGCGCTGCTGGCCATCATGGTCCTGCTCGCGGCATTCGGGCTGTTCCAGGGCATGCAGGGCGTCATCTTCAACTTTCTCATGGCGAAGGTGATTCCACCGTCCAAGCGCGGTCGGTTGACCGGCATGCGTAATTTCCTGGCGGGCATCACCTCCGCGTTCGTTGCCTGGATGAGCGGTGAATATCTGCTGGGCGACACGCCCACGGCCGCGGGGTACTCGTATACGTTCATCCTGGCGTTCATCCTCATGAGCATCGGTCTCACCGCGCTGCTTCGGGTGCGCGAACCCGAACCGCCCACCGTCCGGCCGAAGGAGACGTTGCGGGCACGACTGACGCAGGTGCCGGCCCTGTTGCGGAGCGATCCCGCGTTCATCCGTTATGTCGCAGCGCGCGCGCTGGCGACCATGGGGCGGCTGGCGATGCCGTTCTACATCCTCCACGCCGGCCAAAGCATGGCGCTCTCAGGGGCCACGCTCGGCATTCTGACCTTCGCGTTTACGCTGTCCGGCACCTTTTCCAATCTGCTGTGGGGGCCCCTCGGCGACCGCTACGGGTTTCGCGTGTCGCTGCTTGCGTCAATCACTGTGTGGGTGGCTGCAACGGTGCTGCTGCTCACGCAATCCGGCAACCTGCCGGTGGCGGTGCTCGTATTCATCGGCATCGGCGCCGGCGTGCAGGGCTTTCAGAATGCTTCACAGAATATGACCCTGGAATTTGGTGCCCGCGATGACCTGCCCGTGCGCATCGCCGTCGCCAACACGGCATCGGAATTCGCGGGCACCATCGGACCGCTGCTGGGTGGCCTGATTGCCACCACCGCGGGCTATCCATCGGTATTCATCCTGTCGATCATCTTTCTCGTACTAGGCGGCGGCGTCGTGAGCCGCTATGTTCCGGAGCCACGTCACAGCAGGTACCTCGCATGAATCGGACGGGGCGTTGCACGGGTCGCGTGGCACTGGTCACCGGCGCCGCCCAGGGCGTAGGGCGCGCCACCGCCGAAAAACTCACCGGTGAAGGCGCCACTGTCTACCTCAACGATATTGACGCGGCAGCTGTGGAGGCCGCCGCCGCAGCGTGCGGTGGCATTGCAGTCGCCGGGGATCTGACGCAACCAACGCTGCCCGATGAGCTGCTCGCCACGATCATCGAGGCGCACGGCAGCCTCGACATCGTCGTGAACAATGCGGGCTACATCTGGAACAGTGCGCTCGTCAATCACACTGATGAACAGTGGCAGGCCATGCTCGATATTCACGTCACGGCGCCGTTCCGCCTGCTGCGGGCTTACGGGCGCTGGCTGCGCACGGTCCACGCTTCCACGCAACAGCCGATGCCGTGCCGCAAGGTGGTCAATGTATCCTCGGTTTCCGGGCTGTTCGGCGCCGCCACCCAGGCCGGGTACGCTGCCGGCAAGGCCGCAATCGTGGGGCTCACGCGCACGCTGGCCAAGGAATGGGGCCGTTACAACGTCACCGTCAACGCCGTCGCCTTCGGCCACATCGCAACGCGACTGACGCAACCCTACGACGGCGAACCGCCGCGCATCGACGTTGCCGGCCGCAGCCACCGCGTGGGCTTGAATACGCAACAGATCGCGCAGCAGCTTGCACTGACGCCGCTGGCGCGCACGGGCACACCACAAGACGCAGCGAACGCCATCTATCTGTTCTGTCAGAGCGAGTCAGACTTCATTACCGGCGAGGTGCTCGTTGCCAGCGGTGGATTGCGGCTGTGACGATGGCATTGCGTATGATGCGAACTTCCAAAGGAGTGTGTGAATGAAGATTGGCTACAAGCAACTCATCGAAGACGCAGAGCGCGAGATCGAAACGCTGGATGTGGACGCCGCGCAGCGCCTGCTGGACGACCCCGCTGTCGTTTTCGTCGACATTCGCGATCCGCGCGAGCTGGCGCGCGAAGGCAAGATCCCCAACGCCTTTCACGCGACGCGCGGCATGCTGGAGTTCTGGGTCGATCCAGACAGTCCGTATCACAAGGACGTGTTCTCATCCGGCAAACGCCTCGTTTTCTACTGTCAGAGTGGCTGGCGTTCCGCGCTGGCAACCCAGACCGTGCAGCGCATGGGACTGGAGAACGTCTGCCATATCGGCGGTGGCTTTGCAGGGTGGAAGGCGGCCGGCGCCCCGGTTGAGGCACCCAAGCCGAATCACTGAGTCGATGCCAGTGCGTCCGCAAGCTGCGCCATGGCGATGCTGTATTGCGAGTACGTCGTATAGCGCACCGCACAGATGACGCGGTCCACGCCGGCGCTGTCGTATTCGAGCAGCCAATGGCGCAATCGCGCTCGATCCTCTAACGGTAGCGATGTCATCACACTGATGCTGCCGCGTGGCCGGCCACACGCATCGGCCAACGCGTCATAGTGGCGCCGCTGCATTGCGACATCGGCAGGCTTGAGCCCCATGGGCAACCAACCATCTCCGAATCGCGCGGCACGGCGCAAGGCATGAGTGCCGCGGCCACCCACCAGCACGGGTGGTTTCCTCGGACGCGGCCGAAACAGAAAGGGCTGCCCATGCGCCTCGACCACATCGTCAGCAAAGCAGCGATTGAAGAATTCGAGGCGCGCATCCGAATCGGCCGCGCGTCGATTCAGAGTGATGCCAAGTGCGCTGAACTCGGCGGCCATCCACCCCACCCCCACACCAAACAGCAGCCGCTCCCCACTGAGTTCCTGCACCGCCGCGACCTGACGTGCAAGGGCAAGGGGTGCGTGATACGGCAGTACGATCACGCCGGTGCCCAGTTTGATGGTCCTCGTTAGGCCCGCGAGCCATGCCAGGGTCACCAGCGGGTCGATGTAGCGGCCGCCGGACCCTTCGGCGTCATCCGGCGGAATGGCCACGTGGTCGGTGACCCACAGCGACTCCAGACCCGCCGCTTCGGCCGCGCGTGCGCAATCCGCCATCAGCGCGCGCGTGGACTCGGGGCCCATGTTGCGCAATGTCACCCCCACCTGCACAATCGCCCCCCTTTTTTTTGCCGTGAAATCGCTGCTCCCGGGCAATTATGCGTCGCGTACTGATCAATGTCCTGGCGTTCACTGGCGGCTTCGTCATCATGTCGCTCGAGCTGCTGGGTGGCCGGGTGCTTGCGCCGTACTTCGGCAGCAGCATCTACGTCTGGGGCAGCATCATCACCGTATTCATGCTATCGCTCGCCATCGGTTATCTCTGTGGCGGACGGCTGTCGATGCGGCAGCCCTCGCTGCAGCGCTTCGCCCTGTTGTTTCTCGTTGGCGCTGTGCTGACATATCCGCTGGTGCTGTACGGCGACGCCATCATGCGTCTCGTATTCGATGCCATTGAGGACCCCCGCTACGGATCGCTGGTGGCCGCGAGCGCATTGTTCGCGCTGCCCACCATTGTGCTCGGCATGATCAGCCCGTACTCGGTGCGCCTGCTCGTGACCGAGGCGGGCCACGCGGGGAATGTCGCCGGATCGTTGTATTTCATTTCCACGCTTGGCAGTGCCCTGGGTACGCTGCTCACCTCCTTCTATCTGGTGCTGTGGTTCGAGATCGATACGATCGTGACGCTGCTCGCGGGCACCCTGGTCGTTATCGCAATCGTCGGGCTCGTGGGCGGGCGTCGCGCGTGAGGCGGGCGGTCCGCTGGCTGTGCACCCTGCTGATCCTGGTGACACACACCACGATGGCTCGCGAGATCCATTCCCAGGCGTCGCTATATCAGAACATCCTGGTGACGCAGGTGGGCAGCCTGCGCTGTATGCAATTCACTGTGCGGCGGGATCAGCGCAATCAATCGTGCGTTGATATGCGACGGCCGCGCGAGCTGGTATTCGCCTACACCCGCATGATGCTGGCGGGACTGCTCTTCAATCCTGCCCCGCAACGCATTCTCATGGTCGGCCTCGGCGGCGGTTCGCTGCCCAGCACGCTGGCGTCGTTGTATCCCGAAGCGTGGATCGACGTGGTGGAAATCGACCCGGCGGTCGTGACCGTGGCGCGTGACTACTTCGGATTCCTCCCCTCGGCACATATGCAGATTTTCGAGCAGGACGCCCGGGTGTGGGGCAAACGCGCCGCGAGCCGACCCACACGATATGACCTGATCGTTCTGGATGCATTCAACGGCGACTACATTCCGGAACATCTGATGACGCGGGAATATTTGCAGGAGACCGCCAATCTTCTCACGAACGACGGCGTCCTCGTGTCAAATACCTTTGCGATCAGCGCGCTGTATCACAACGAGTCGGTCACGTACGCGGCAGTGTTCGGAAGCTTCTACAACTTCAAATCGCCCGACACGGCGAATCGCATCGTAATTATTCCCCGCGGCGCGCCTGTGGAGCGGATGCAGCTCGAGGCGAACGCAGGCAAATTGCGCGCCGCCCTCAAACCCTACGGTGTACCCATCACGAGCTACCCCGCCCGCCTCGTCACCCAGGTCGACTGGGATACCCACGCCCGGGTGCTGACGGATCAATACGCGCCAGCCAATCTGCTCCAGGGGCAGTGAACGGCGTCAGGCCTTCGGCCAGTAACGATCCTTCAGCAGTCGCTTGTACAGTTTTCCGGTGGGATGCCGCGGCAGCTCGGGGTCGAAGTCAACCGAGCGCGGACACTTGATGTGCGACAGATGGACGCGGCAGAACGCAATCAGTTCCTGCTCAAGCTCAGGCCCGGCCTCGGTCATATCAACGGGTTGTACCACCGCCTTGACTGCCTCGCCGAAGTCCTCGTCAGGCACACCCAGCACCGCAACGTCCACCACCTTCGGATGCGTGATCAGAATGTTCTCAGTCTCCTGCGGATAGATGTTCACGCCGCCGGAAATGATCATGAAGTGCTTGCGATCGGTGAGGTAGAGATAGCCCTCGTCATCCACGTAGCCCACATCGCCAAGGGTCGACCAGCCCTCCGGATGGCGCGACAGCGCAGTCTTGTCCGGGTCCTTGTGGTATTCGAAATCGCCGCCGCCCCCAAAATAGATTGTGCCCGGCTCGCCGACTGGCAGTTCGACGCCCTCGTCGTCGCAGATATGTACGGCGCAGTTCAGCGGCCGACCCACCGATCCCTTGTGCGCCAGCCACTCCGCGGAATTGAGCTGGACGAAACCGTTGCCTTCCGTCCCGGCGTAATACTCGTACACCACCGGCCCCCACCAGTCGATCATCTGCTCCTTCACCGGGATCGGGCACGGCGCCGCAGCGTGGATCGCACAGCGCAGACTGGAGACGTCATATGGGCGGCGCACCGCATCGGGCAATTTCAGCATGCGCACGAAATGCGTGGGCACCCACTGGCTGTGGGTGATCCGGTATCGTTCAATGAAACGCAGCGCGGCTTCCGCATCGAAATGCGCCATCACCACCACCTGGATGCCGTTGCGCAGGCACGTCATGGAAAATCCGAGCGGCGCCGCGTGATACAACGGTGCGGGCGAGAGATAGATCGAATCCTGCGTCGCGCCGTACAGCGTTGTCATGATGGACACCGCATCGTTCTCACCGAATGCGACGTCCACGCGCGGCTTTTTCACACCTTTCGGGTATCCCGTCGTACCGGACGAATACAACATCGACTGCCCTTCGGTCTGATCCGCGACCGGCGTGATTGGCATGCCCTGCAGCGCGTCCTCCCACGAGCTGTACCCTGCCGTCTCGCCGTCGACCATGAAGCGATGCACCACATTCGGCGTGCCATCGAGCAGCGCCGCAGCGAGTTCGCTGCGCGCGTACGACGTGATGAATACGCGCGCTTCGCAGTTGGCAACGATGTAGCGCACCTCATCCTCCTGCAGGCGCCAGCTGATGGGCGTGTAATACAGGCCGCAGCGCTGCGCGGCCCAGCAGATCTGCAAAAAGCGCGGGTGATTCTCGAGCAGGATCGCGACATGGTCGCCCGCCGCGAGGCCGAGCTTGCGAAACAGATGGGCGCCCTGATTCGACGTCGCCTCGAGCTCGCCATAGGTGATGATCTGGCCGGTTTCGGCCATCACATAGGCCGGCTTGTCGGGCGTCGCAGCGGCAATGATCCCGGGATGCATGGCACCTCCTGAAGGCTGGGCGGTAGACGTTAGGGAGTTTGGGCGGGGCCTGCAAACGCCGGCGGCGCGAGAAACACGTGCGAAACATCTTTTTCGTTGCGTACAACTAGTTACGCGAATAACCTCAGCGCCAGGCAAGCACTTTCTTCCGCACTAAATTCAGGGAACTCAGCGACGTCGAATGGCAAGCACCGGACAGTTCAACGTCGTCTGTAGTGGCAAACTCACCGTAGAGCTCCACCGATCCGGCATCCTCGGGATGTTTCGCCGGGCGGTTCCCGCTGATTGCCTGCACTTTTCCATGTCGGGGATTCAGGTTGAAACGCCGGCCGAGTTGCGCGTGGGGCAACCGGTGGTGATGGACCTGGTTGTCAACGATCTGCGCGTCGAGGAATTGACGGGCATCGTACGCAGCGCGAGCGCGTCCGACGATAAGCACTACTATGACATCGACTTTCGCATGGACAGTCGCACGCGCGCCAACACCATGCACTGCCTTCGCCACATCGACACTCACGTTCGCCAGCAGCTCAACCCCACGGGCTGATCGCGCGGACGACTTTCGCGCCCTGTCGCCTTGATCGGATTCGAATTCCCCTATCCCTCCCAGCGGATGCCAGTGCTGGCCCGCAACCTGGTCGCCACATCCCAGCCGTTAGCAGCTGCTGCCGGCATCGCTGCGCTGCGCGCCGGCGGAAATGCTGTGGACGCTGCGTTGGCCACGGCCATCACCCTGGCGGTAGTGGAACCGAACAACAACGGTGTCGGCAGTGACGCATTCGCCATTGTCGGGACCGCGGACGGCCTGTGGGGGCTGAATGCATCGGGGCGTGCGCCGCGCGCATGGAACACCGACTATTTTGCCGGGGCAACCGCGATGCCCGATTTGGGCTGGGATAGCGTCACAGTGCCCGGCGCGGTCAGCGCATGGGTGGCGCTGTCGCAGCGCTTCGGCCGCCTGCCATTCGCCGCGCTCTTCGAAGCCGCCATTCACTATGCGCAGGACGGATTTCACGTCGGCCCAAAGACGGCGTACTACTGGGGCCTGGCAGCGTCTCGCTACGACGGCTTCCAGGAATTCGCTACGCATTTTCTGCCTGACGGAGCCGCGCCTAGGGCGGGTGATCTGTTCAAACGACCCGAGCTGGCCGCGACCCTCCAGCGAATTGCAACGAGCGATGGTGAAGATTTCTATCGTGGGGACCTGGCACGTCGCATAGCTGCCGACGCGCGCCTGCACGGCGGCGCATTGAGCGCAACGGACCTCGCCGACCACCGAGCCGATTGGGTGACGCCCATCCAGCAACGCTACCGCGACGTGGACGTGCACGAGATTCCACCAAATGGCCAAGGTCTCGCTGCTCAGATTGCACTGGGCATCCTTGCGCATTTCGATCTGGCGTCCCTGGAAGCCGATAGCACGCAGTGCATCCATTTGCAGATCGAGGCCATGAAGATCGCCATCGGTGCCGCGTTCGAACATTTTGCCGACCCGGCCGCCATGCGCGTCGGCCCGCAGGACCTTCTCGAGCCCGATGGGCTGACGACGTTGGCCCGCTCGATTACTGATACCGCGGGGAGCCTGCCACCAGCCCAGCTTCCCGTGAGTCACGACACGGTTTATCTGACGACCGCCGACGCGACCGGGATGATGGTGTCGATGATTCAGTCGAACTATCGGGGCTTCGGTTCGGGCATCGTGGTGCCGGGGACCGGAATCGCGCTGCAAAACCGCGGTTCAGGATTCGTGCTCGATCCGCGCCACCCGAATTGTGTGGGGCCCGCCAAGCGCCCCTATCACACAATCATTCCCGGCTTCGTCACGCACGCCGGTGCGCCGCGACTGAGCTTTGGCGTGATGGGGGGGCATATGCAGCACCAGGGGCACGTGCAAATGATCACGCGGATTTTCGATCATCTGCAGAATCCGCAAGCGGCGTCCGATGCGCCCCGCTGGCATGTCTATGAGGACTACAGCGTGGCCGTCGAACCGGGCATGCCCGCCGCGGTCGCTGAGGGTCTCACGGCCCGCGGTCACGACGTGCGCTATGAATCGCAGCAGCACGTCTTTGGCGGCGCACAGCTGATTTATCGACTCGCGGACGGGTATTGCGGCGCATCGGATCACCGCAAAGAGGGGCTCGCGGCGGGGTACTGAATCCGGCGCGGATGCGATAGGTATTGCCTAGAAGTCACCGCGCACGATGGCGCTCGTCAGTTCAACCGTTTCGCCTGTATCGTCTTTGGCTATCACGCGCACCTTGATCTCATCGACTCCCACATCTTCGTCGAGCAACGACTGGCCCACGATGAGGCTGCGCTTGGTCACGGTCGGCGCGCTATCGCTGCCACCGCATTCCACGATGTGGGTATCGAGCGCGCTGGCGAGCACATCGTCGCGCAACAGATCGTGTCCGAGTACGTCGATGCTCACTTTGAAGGATGCATTGCGTTCACATTCGACTGGCGAACATGTCAGCGTGTACTCATACCCGATACGCACGAGCTTGGTGTCGCGTTGTGCATCGGTCTGTTCGAGGGTGAGCACGAGTCGACTGAGTTGGGCCAATGCAGGACTCTCTATACGCGGCGGAGGGGACGATCATGGCAGACGCTCGCCGGTGCGTACAACAAGCACGTCAAGGTGCTACGCGCGTGCGAAAGAGAAAATAGACGGCGCCCAGCAGGCACAGTGCTGCCCACAGATAATCCAGGGTCGGCTTCTCTTTCATGTACAGAACCGCGAACGGCACGAATACGGAAAGCGTGATCACTTCCTGCAGAATCTTCAGCTGTCCCAGGCTCATGACCTCGTGTCCGATCCGGTTCGCCGGCACCTGCAGCAGATATTCAAATAGCGCGATTCCCCAACTCACCAGTGCCGCAACTATCCACGGACGGTCCGACAGGTGCTTGAGGTGCCCGTACCAGGCGAACGTCATGAATACATTGCTGAGTGCAAGCAGCACAACGGTCGTCAGGTACGGTGACATCGATCGTCCCAGCGACGCGCGTGCAGTGACGGTTCAGTCTGCCCCGCCGTCGTGCGCTTGAAGCGTCAGCGAGGCCGAATTCATGCAGAATCGCAGCCCCGTGGGCTGCGGGCCATCGGGGAAAACGTGGCCGAGGTGCGCGTCACACTCGGCGCATACCACTTCGGTGCGCACCATGCCCATGGTGCGATCCTCGTGTATGGCGACCGATTCCTGCGTGAGTGGCGCGGAGAAGCTCGGCCAGCCGGTGCCGGAATCGTATTTGGTCTGCGAGTCGAACAAGCCGGCGCCACAGCAGACGCAGTGATACACCCCTGGCGTCTTGGTATCCCAATAGCGCCCCGAGAACGCGCGCTCCGTGCCGCCACATCGCGCGACCTCATAGGCTTCGCTGCTCAGCGAAGCGCGCCATTCGTCGACCGATTTGTTCACCTTGTTCATTTTCCGATCTCCCGTCGCGTCGAATGTGGCTACAATTTGGCGGATTCTACGAAGGTGGCAAGTCAATGCAAGGCAACGAAGAAATCGAACGGGTGACTCCGTTGACGCCGCCGCGCCATCGTACGATCAACAAGTCGGCCAAGCTCGACGACGTTTGCTACGAAATTCGTGGACCGGCCTTGCAGGAAGCCAACCGCCTGGAAGAAGAAGGCCACCGCATCATCAAGCTGAATATTGGCAATCCCGCGCCGTTCGGCTTCGAAGCGCCCGAAGAAATTGTCATCGACGTGATTCACCACCTGCGCGAATCCCAGGGCTATTGCGATTCCAAGGGCCTGTACAGCGCGCGCAAAGCCATCATGCAATACACGCAGCAGCTGCCTGTGCCGCACGTCGAAATCGACGATATCTACATCGGCAACGGGGTCAGCGAACTGATCGTGATGTCGATGCAGGGCCTGCTCAACAACGGCGACGAGATCCTCGTGCCGGCGCCCGACTATCCGCTGTGGACCGCAGCCATCACGCTCTCGGGTGGCAAGGCGGTGCACTACCGCTGCGACGAGCAGGCGGACTGGCAGCCGGATATCGACGACATGAAGCGCAAAATCACGTCGCGCACGCGCGGCATTGTGATTATCAATCCGAACAATCCGACGGGCGCGGTCTATTCGCGGCAACTCCTCAACGACATCGTTGAGCTGGCGCGGCAGAAAGACCTGATCCTGTTCGCGGATGAGATCTACGACAAGATCACCTACGACGACGCGGTGCACGTGCCGCTTGCTTCACTGGCGCCCGATCTGCTGGT
This sequence comes from Gammaproteobacteria bacterium, assembly GCA_032124855.1. Classification (GTDB taxonomy): domain Bacteria; phylum Pseudomonadota; class Gammaproteobacteria; order Pseudomonadales; family Azotimanducaceae; genus DATJGR01. Next base: position 15,464 of record JAQBCT010000174.1, on the reverse strand, counting down.
GCTGACGTTCAACGGGCTTTCGAAAACCTACCGTGTCGCCGGATTTCGCACCGGCTGGATGGTGGTATCCGGCGCCAAGCACCGCGCAGCCGACTACATCGACGGACTCAATATCCTCGCCTCGATGCGATTGTGTGCCAATGTTCCCAGTCAGCATGCGATCCAAACCGCTCTCGGGGGCTATCAAAGCATTCAGGAGCTGATTCGACCCGGCGGTAGACTTTTTCAGCAACGCAATCTTGCCCATTCCATGCTGAATCAGATCGAAGGCGTGACGTGCACGCTGCCTCGCGGCGCGCTGTATCTGTTCCCCCGGCTGGACCCGCGCCGCTTCAACATCAAGAGCGACGAGCAGTTCACGCTCGATCTGTTGCGGCAGGAGAAGTTGCTCGTCGTGCAGGGCTCCGGGTTCAACTGGCCCGAGCCGGATCACTTCCGAATCGTATTTCTACCACGCGAAGAAGAGCTGATCGAGGCAATCGGCCGGCTGGGCGAGTTCCTGTCCACGTACCGCCAATAGCGGCGCAGGCGGCCGCGTCGATGGGCGACATCCATATCGACGATTTCTTCAAGGACGCCGGCATTGCGCTGAACCGGCTGTACGCGAGCTTTCCGCGCCCGGTGACACTCTTTGTCGAGGATATCAGCGGCCCCATCACCACCGATGAGTTCGGCGTGCCGGCCACGCGATCGGCGGCCTGCCTCGCCACGCTGCTGTGGCTCGCTGAGGAATCGTATCTGCGCTACGCGGATACGATTCGTGCCGAAGCCATCGATCAGGCCGTGCTGACGGGGCCGTGTTTTGCCGTGTTGAGCGCAACCACCGGCGAAATACCGACCGATGCGTCGGATCCTCTGCCCACTTCAGTGCGCGCCGAACGCGGCAGTCGCATCTCGGCGCTGCGCGTTGCGCTGAAAAGCGGCAACTCAATTCGCGTGCGCGCCGTGATGACCGCCATCATGGCGGCGATGAATCACTGAGGGCGATGCCCCACCCGGTACAGCAGAGTGTCTTCGTAGCCACTGATGATCTCGGCGATCCCGGAGAGCTTCTGATCAACATCCGCCGCACCGCTGTCCACGAGCAGGGCTCGGCTCTCCAGTGACGCAAGTTTGCTGCGGCTCCCCACAATCCAGATGTTGGCGCGCGCAAGCCGTCTCAGCACTGACGGTATGAGCGGTTGATTGCCCCGCCCCACAAGAAAGCCCTGGCCTCGGGTGAAGCTGAGGATGAGGATCGATTCGCTGTCCACCTGACGATCCAGCTCGGCCGCATCTACATCGTGACCGACACAGACACCGCGACGCCACAGATCGATCGCCAGCAGCGTGCTCGCCAGGCCCAGCCGGGCCTTGATCGCCAGCAGTGTGCTGCCCGCACCGAGCACCACCAGACCCGCGTGATCGGCCAGGCGTTCTCCGACCGCTGAGGCAATTTCCTCGAGCACGAGCGCCTCGTTCTCCCGCCCGTCTGTCTTGACGTGCTGCAGGTAGCCCCCAACGCGCGGCACCCACAGTTCACCGTAGTAGCGCGGCGCAATGCGCCCCTGCCGCAGCGCATCTTCATCGATGTCGCGCACGTCGGCGCGTTCCGCCGCAACGAGCCCTCCGGTGATCAGCCGCACGATCAATTCACCGGCATCGTGCGGCGTGACGGCAAACACCGCCGAATGCATCTTTACGCCCGCGGGAATTCCGATCACGGGGACATGGGGTGGCACCACGCCCGTGAGGTCGCGCGCTGTTCCATCGCCACCGGCAAACACCAGCAGATCGATCCCCTGCGCAATCATCGCGCGGACCGCGGCCTGACTATCGGCGCCACTACTTGGGTGCTGCGCCGCGCCAAGCACCGTCACGTCGAAATCCAGTTGCGCGAGTGCATCGGCGCCCATCGTGCCTGCCCAGGTAAACAGCTGCACCGCCGCGGCGTGCGGGCGCACGACTTCGAATGCCGCACCGAGGCGGTGCGCGGCCTGCGCCACGCCACCGCGCGCTCGCGCCAACGCCTGCACGGCAACGCCATCGCTGCCCTTTAGTCCGCTGGTGCCCCCCAACCCGGCGATCGGATTGACGAGCACGCCGATGCGCAGCATCAGCGTTTGTCCTGGGTGATGCGCTCCACCAGCAATTCGGCCAGGGCCAACGATGCAGTCAAACCCGGTGACTCGATTCCCAGCAGATGAAACAGCCCCGCCACGCCATGCGCATCGGGACCCAGCAGCGCGAAGTCGGCCCCGGGTTGCGCCGGGCCGGAAATCTTCGGTCGAATGCCGGTGTAGCCCGGCTGCAGACGCGTGTCGTCGAGATCCGGGTAGTAACGACGAATGGCGGCGACGAAACGCCCGCGGTTGGCATCGTCGAAGGCGTAGTCGACGCCGTCGATCCACATCACGTCAGGGCCGAAGCGCGCCTGCCCCGCCAGATCCAGCGTCACATGCACGCCCAGCCCCCCCGCCTCCGCAACCGGATAAACCAGGTGGGCGAAAGGCGATCGACCGGTGAGGGTGTAGTAGTGGCCTTTTGCGTAATAGGCACGTGGCAGGCTATCCGCCGGATGGGTCGCCAGCGTTCGCGCCAGATCGGGGGCAGACAGTCCGGCCGCATTGACTACCAGCGCCGCATCCAGACTGAAGTCGTCAGTTTCAACAATCAGGCGGTTGCCTTCCGAGCGGCCCGCGCGCGCCTGGGAATGAAATGCCACCACCCCGCCATGCGCCTGCAGATCACCCAGCAGGCTCTCCATGTACGCGTGGCTGTCAATGATGCCCGTGGACTCGGACCACACAGCGCCCACGCAACGCACCGCCGGTTCCAGCCGCGCCACTTCATCTACCGTGAGCCAACGCAGCTCACCGACGCCGTTAGCGACCGCTTGCCGCTGATAGCCCCGCAACGTGTCGAACTGCGACGCATCCGTTGCAACGATGAGTTTGCCGCAGCGCTTGAATGGCACGCCAAACGCGGCACAGTGATCGTATAGCAACGCTTTGCCACGCACGCAGAGTCGTGCCTTCGCGCTGCCGGGTTCGTAATAGATACCCGCATGAATCACTTCCGAATTGCGGCTGCTTGTCTCGGTACCGATCTGGCCGTGTTGCTCCAGGACGATCACGTCGCGTCCCGCGCGCGCCAGCGCACGCGCGCACGCCAGACCCACCGCCCCGGCGCCGATCACCACACAGTCGACGGCCTCAGCGGCGCGCATCGGCAAAGGTCTGCGTAAGCGCGGTGTGGAACGCCCGCGCGCGCTGCGGCAGCGATGCAATGCTCATGCTTTCGATGCGTTGCTGCACGCGTTCGGCGAAGGCATCAAATTCACACGCAGGCGCCGCAAAGTCGTCGGCGCTGATGACAAAGCGCACCCCCGCCGCCCGCGCAAACGCTGCCTCGAGTGACTGCACGGGTAATTCGGCTGCAAAAAACCGAGCGCGCTGCGTCACATCGCGCGGGCCGGGCACGTACCAGTAGCCATAGTCGCGTCGCAATCGCCGCGCAGCGCCGGCCAGGCACCAGTGCGCCGCTTCGTGCAGCGCACTGCAGGGATAGTCTTGCGTGTAGATCACGCGACCCGTCGAATGTGCGGTGGGTGGTTCGTAAAGGGGTTCGCGACCACCGCCCTGCATGACCGTGCGGTAGGGTTCAGCAAACAGCGTGTTGAACACGGCTGCGATGCGCTGCGCGTACGGATCACTCATCGGCACAGGCGGTGGCGCTGAGCCACGCGAAGTACGCATCCGACAGATACGGTCGACCTGCGAGTACGTGCGCCAGATACGCTCGCTCCGGACGCAGGCCTTCGCGTATGACGGCCGGGTTTGCGACATAAGTCCAGGCATCAATATCACCCTGCGCGGCCACAATGGACACCCGCGAGCGTCGGTAGTTGATGGGCACATTCTCAAACGGATCCATCCGTGCGATCTCGTCGGGCGAGCACAATTGATAAAGCACGCCCTCCACGCAATCAGACGCAGCATGGGTGATGTTGGCGTGCCCGCTGCCGGGGTGATCGCGCGACTGTTTGTCGAACTTGAGCCGAAACCCGCGCAGCAACCCGCCACATACCGTGTCGTAGCGAAGACCGCGGGCGCTGACCCGGGTCGGGTTCATGTTGCTGCCATAGGCAAAATACCAACACGTCACCGAGGTTCAGCCTTTGCGCAGTTGATAGTGGTAGACCCCACCCACGACCTGCATGCCGACGAGTTCGTGGCCCAGGAAATGACAGAAGTTGCTAAAGTCGCGCTCGGTGGTCGGGTCCGTGGCAACGATGTGCAGCAACTGACCGGATCGCATCTCACGGACACGATTGCGCACCAGCATCAACGGTTCCGGACAAACCAGACCCCGGGTATCGAGACAATCATCGGTGGGTGGCTGCGCGTTACTCATCGTGCTCGCCCGGATGTTAGCAGGGCTGCTGCGCACCCGCATGGAGAGCGCGCGGGGGTTGCATCGTTGCCGTCTTGACTTGACTGTGACGGCCTCCGAGACTTTTGCGACGGAACACCGTTGTATCGTAGCGGTCGAACACGAACAGTCCGAGTAGTCAAACGATGTCGATTCGCACATTGCTGCGCCCGCTGCTGCTGTTGAGCGCACTGGCCCTTTCCGGCGCCGAACTGCCCCCGCTTGATGGCGCCACCGATTCGGGTGAGCCGGCCATTCCTACGGTCGTCGCCGAATCACCCGCAACCGCCGCGGTCATCGTCAATGACGTCGCCTCCTCAGTTGCAGAAGCGGAACATCAATTGCAGACAGGCGAGTTTCTGCAGGCCGAACAGCAGTTGACCGCCACAGTCGCGACCATCGAACGAGAGACATCGCGCTACGACCGTTCTCTCGCCACCCCCCTGATGCTGTTGGGCGATGCGCTGAGCGCCCAAGGAAAGTACGGCGAAGCCCTGCCGGTGTACAAACAGGCAGCCCACGTGGTGCGCGTCAACGACGGCCTGCACAGCGCAGCACAGGTAGAGATCGTGTACCGCGAAGCCGATGCGCTGGCTGCACTGGGCGAAGTCGATGAAGCCAATGGACGCCAGGAATACGCCTACGAGACGATGTTTCGCAGCCATCAGCCGTACGACGAAGCGCTCATCCCCGGCGTCATGCACCTCGCGCAATGGTATGAACGAACCGCCGATGTGTTCGCCGCCCGGGCGCTGTATACCTATGCGACGCTCATTGCGCAGCGCGCTCATGGCGACTTGGATCCAGCGCTGATTCCCATGCTGCGCGGTGTGGCGCGCACCTATCGAGACGAACGCTTCCCCGCGGGGCCCCCTGCGGACCCGGAACCGACGTTCTCCATCAACAACACCGCGGGACCGGTGGCGTCGGATCGTCGTGTGATCACCATCAATCGCTTCGGCGACGGTGAACAGGCGCTGGCACAGATCGTACGGATTACCCAAGCCGATCCGGCGGCCTCACCGATGGATCTTGCCCAGGCCGAATTGAATCTCGGCGACTGGTACATGCTCTTTGAGCAGGACGAGCGTGCGGTGGCGCTGTACGTACACGCACGTCAGATCATGCAAACGTCGGTCGGGATGAGCGAAACCGAGATTGCGCCCTACTTCGATGGCTCGACAGCACTCTGGCTGCCGATTCCCCGCAATCCAAAATCTCCGCCAGCGGCGTCAAACCCAACCGACGGATATGTCGAAATCGGCTACACGCTCAATGTGCACGGCCAGTGCACCAACCTGAAGACCTTGGGTTCGCAGCCACCCGGCTTAATGGACGTGCGGGTACGCCGGGGGTTGCGGGCGGCGCGGTTTCGGCCGCGTCTCGAGGGCGACTCGGCTGCGTCTGCAGACGATCAGGTTTACCGCCACCCCTTCACGTACTACCCAAGACCCCCGGAAGCCGACGAGGATGCGGCAAAGCCAGGAGACCGCCGCGCCAGGGGCGCATGACGTACCGCCGCGATCGAGTCGGGGAGATGGACCTGTCAACGCTCAGCAATCTCGAACGTTGGGTAGAGCAGCGGCAGCCGAACTCGGTGTCGATGCAACGATCTAATGCACTATTATTCGGCACGCTGACGGGTTCATCGAACGGTTCGCTGATTGGTTGGCCGAATGGCACGCCGAACCACTCGCGCCGCCGCGGGAGCAAGGCGTCTCAGACCCTGTGGGAGATCATCGTGGTAAGGCAATGCAGACTGTTGATCGCGAGCATCGCGGCCCTGTGTCTTTTGTCGCTCGGCGGCTGCCAATCATCCCAGTCCAGCCCGTCGTCTCCGCAGCCGCCGATGCCGCCCTCTTCGTCAGGATCGCCCGCACCCTCGCCGCCGGGAGCGCCCGGCGCGCCCGGCGGCGTGCCAGGCGTACCGGCGCCATCTCCTCCCGGCGTGCCTTCTATGCCCTCGCCGCCCAGTAGCAGTTCCGGGTCCGGCGATGCCCAGGCAGGGGGCGTCGAATCGGCCACCGACGTATTCGAAGAAGCGCGCCGGCAGCGCGAGAAAGGCGCCGAAGAGGGTGACGGCGATGGCGATGGCGATATGGACGCCGATTCGACCGGCAACGCGCGCGACAAGACGGCTGATACCGACGGTGACGGTGACGGCGATGCTGACGGGGATGCCGGCGACGCCGATAGCGATGGCCACGGCGATGGTGATTCCGCTGATGCCGACGGCGATGAAGCTACGGCCGATGCGAAACGCGGTGCCGGTACGCCCAGCGATGAAGAACTCGACGGCGCGCTGGAGGATTTCGACGGCAAAATCTTGAGCGAGCGCGGCACCATCGCGGAGCGTGCCAACAACAACGCAGGTGACGCCGGCAGCGACGCAGACGCCCCGCCGACCGACAAGGCGGCACCGCCGGGCAGCAGCGGCGAGGGCAAAGGTGGCATGCCGTCGACCAAGCCGCCAAGCAAACGTAGCGCACCACCCTTCCCGTCAAAGGGTGGCAGTACCGCACAGACCGAACAACTGCCGCCGGATCTGCCGGATGCGAAGGATGATGATGTGGTGGCGCGACAGTTGCGCGAAGCGGCCATCAACGAAACCGACCCCGTGATGCAAGAGAAGTTGTGGGAGGAGTACCGTCGTTACAAATCGGGCAGTTAGTGCGTGGCGCATTGCGGGCGGGCGGCGCGCGCGCATCGGTGCAGTCGCAGCGCTTGCGATGCTGGCGGGCGCGTGCACGTCCACCACAGTTCGCACCATCGACATGACTGCACCGGAAACCGCGGTCGACGCGGTTCCCGAAGCCCTCCTGCTCGACGTCGGCGTGGCAGTGTTCGATGCGAACGTGCCGGAAGATTACGACACGCAGATCAAGGAGCATGTCACGCCCGAAGTGCGCCGCGCTGAAGGTAACTACGTCGCCTACGTGCTCAAGAATATGCTGCAGAGTACCGGCAACTGGGGCGCAGTCCGCGTGGTCCCCGAAGCCACCAACGCCATCGACGTCAACGTCAGCGGCATCATCCTGGCCTCCGATGGCGCGATGCTGCGTGTGGGCGTCACCGTCACCGATGCCAGCGGCGCGCAATGGTTCAAGCGGACCTACGAGGGACTCTCCAGCAAATATGCATACGACGCTTCGGTGCCGCCGGATGTCGATCCATTTCAAGCGGTCTATCGCAGGATTGCCGACGACATGCTCGCGTACCGCAAGCAGCTCGACGCAGCCAATGTCTCACGCATTCGCACCATCGCTGAGATGAAATTCGCGCGCGATTTTGCGCCAGATGCATTCGCCAGCTACGTCACGACGATCAACAAGGGCAGCAAGAAGGGTACCGTGGTCGTGAATCGCCTGCCCGCCACCGACGACCCGATGCTGGCGCGCGTACGACGCGTTCGGGAACGCGAGTACGCATTCATCGACACCCTGGATGAGTACTACGCGGAGTTCGACCGTGCGATGAGCAAGCCCTATCAGGAATGGCGTCGCGCCAGCTATGCCGAGGCAATCGCTTTTCGCGAATTGCAGGCACAGTCCAGAACGCGCCTGCTGATGGGCAGTGTGGCGGTCATCGCCGGCATCGCCGGCCAGTTCGGCAGCGACGATGCAACTGTGCAGACTGCTGGTTGGCTTGGCGTTGTTGCAGGTGCCGCGACGCTCAAAAGCGGCCTCGACAAACGCGCCGAGGCGCAGATCCACTCAGAGGTACTCCAGGAGCTCGGCGAATCGGCGGAGGCCGAGATCAGCCCCCATTCCATTGAACTCGAGAATCAAACGATCAGCCTCACCGGTACTGTCGAGGCGCAATACACCGAACTACGGCGCATTCTGCGTCAGGCCTACTACGAGGAGCTCGGGTTGGTGGTACCCGATGTTCCCATCGCACCGACGCCTGCCGAAATCGCAGAACCGCTCACACACGCCGCCGCCGGCGCCTGAGTCACGTGACGAACGACCCCGACGAATTCATCACGATTCGTAGCCGCGACGTAACGCCTGGCGCTGCGACGAAGCACGCCGACCTGTCGAGCACGCGCAACCTGAGCAGCCGGCTTACCGTCGCCGGTCTGCTCGTTCTGCTGGCAATCGGCGCGTGGATCTTCATTTTCCTGCCCGATCGGATCGAACGCCCCGTGATCGAAGCCGAATCCGGCGCCGCCGCAGTTGCAGCGAGCCGATCGCCCGCGGAGCACGAACCCGCGCCCTACGAGGCGTTGCAGATCGACCGCGAGCGTCAACGCGCGCAGGAAACCCTGGCGCGGTTCGTTCTGCTACAGATCAAACTCGAAGAAAAGATGCACGTCGCGCAGTGGGCCGCCGATGAATTCGATGCGGCGATGCGACTCGCCAACGAGGGCGATGACCTGTTCACCAAAAGCCACTTCGATGATGCGATGGGCCTGTACGAACAGGGCATCACCGCCCTGGAACAACTCGATCGCGCGGGCGAGTCTCGATTCGCCGAGGCAATCGCCGCGGCCGCCGTCGCCATCGATGCGCGCGACGCATCAGCCGCCCAACGCGCATACGCCGACGCCGCACTGATTTACCCTGATCACGCCGCGATCGCCGCCGGTCGATTGCGCGTGCAGCTGCTGCCCGAGATCATCGAACTGTTGGACAACGCCGATCGCGCGGTGGACCGCGGCGACTGGCGCGCCGCGCTCGTTCAGTTGCGCTCGATCGCGAAACTCGATCCGCAAACCAATGGCCTCGCCGACGCGCTGGCGCGCGCAACGGCCAAGGTGGCTGACCTCGACTTTCAGGGTTTGCTTTCCGCCGGCTACGCTGCATTGGATGGCGCCGACTTCAAAAGTGCCCGGCGGGCGTTCAACGCCGCGCTGCGCCAACGACCCGACGATGTTGCGGCACGCAACGGCCTGGAGCAGGTGAATCAGCGTGCAACGCTCAGTCGTATCGATCAGCTGAGGCAAAAGGCGACCGACAGTGAATCGGCTGAACGCTGGGCCGAAGCGCTCGCCCTCTACAACGACGTGCTGGGCGTTGATTCGTCCATCAAATTCGCCAAGGACGGCCGCGATCGCGCGCAAGCGCGTCTGGAACTGGAGTCCAACCTGGCGAGCGCGATCGCCGATCCTGGTGTTCTCTCGGCAGATGCCGCATTCAGCGCAACCGCGTTGCTGTACCGCAGCGCAGTGCAGGTGCCAGACCCCGGGCCACGTCTGACGCGGCAGATCGATCAACTGGAAAAAATCCTCTCCATTGCCGCACAACCGGTGACGGTTACGCTGCTGTCTGATGCGGCAACCGAGGTCACCATTTCGCAATTGGGGGCGCTCGGTGCGTTCAGTCGCAAGGACCTGCGGCTGCGGCCCGGTCGCTATGTGCTCATTGGCAGCCGCAACGGCCGGCGCGACGTGCGGCAATCGTTGGATGTAACGCCGCAGATGCCGCCGGTGGAAATCAGCTGCAAGGATGCCATCTGATCGTGGATGCCGATGCGCCCATCATTCGCCCGTCCTCCTTTCGACCGACGCGTGACACCGTCGGCAAGCGCTTCGACTGGGCGACGCATCGAGCCAAGCTCGTATTCGGGGGCGCGGCCCTGGTGGTGGCGTGGTTCATCTGGTTCATCTTCACTGCCAAATCAGTGCAACTGGTGATCGACCCGCCCGACGCCGCAGTCTCCATCAGCGGTGGCTTCGATGTCGCGCTGCGCGAAATTTTCGTGGTTCGCGAAGGCGAATATGTCGTGCACATTTCAGCGCCCGGCTACGTAACGCTCGACACACCGCTGACTGTGGGCGACGCGCGCAGTCAGTCGTTCGCGTTCAGCCTGACGCCGCTGCCCGGCCGCGTGGATTTCGCAACCGAGCCCGTGCAGGCCGACGTATTCCTCGATGACGTGCTGCTGGGTAGAACGCCACTGACAGACGTGGATGTCGCCGCCGGCGCACACCGGTTGAGCTTCCGCAATGCACGCTATGTCAGTCAGGACCTCGCCATCGCCATAGAGGGCAAACGCATCGCCCAATCCTTCAGCGCCACACTGGCACCCAACTGGGCAACGATTGCTGTGACCTCGACCCCCGCCGGGGCCGCCGTATTCGTGGACGACGAAGAAGTGGCAACAACCCCCGCGTCGATCGAAGTTGGCGCCGGCAGCCACGAACTGCGCCTGAAACGCCCGGGGTACAAATCCTGGCGGACACGCCTCGACGTCGTCGCTCGAGCGGATCAGGTGTTGGCGCCAGTGACGCTGCAAGAAGCCGACGGACTGGTCAACATCATCTCCACACCCGCCGGCGCCTCTGTGACGGTCAACGGCACCTACCATGGCGAGACGCCCCTGGAAATCGCTCTGACACCGGGCAAGACCTACCAGGTGCGCGTCACGCGGTCGGGCTATGCGAGCGCGCGGCGCGACATTGCCGTGCGCGCCAACGACGAACAGTCGCTGCGCCTGGATCTGCCACCCTTGCTCGGTAAGGTGCTGATCCATCCGGAACCCGATACCGCGGAAGTGTTCATCAACGCGAAGTCCATTGGCCGCGGCGATCAGACGCTGACACTGCCAGTGCGACCACAGCAGCTCGAGGTACGACTGCCAAACTACGCCCCGTTCGTGACCACCTTCACCCCACAACCCGGCCTGACCCAGGAGATCAGTGCGAAACTCCTCACGCTCGCCGAAGCGCGCCTGCTATCGCTGCCCGCGCGGCGCACCGCCGCCGATGGCTCGGAAATGGTGTTGCTCTCACCCGGGCGCTTTACGATGGGTGCATCGCGTCGCGAGCCGGGGCGGCGCGCCAACGAGGTGATGCACGAAGTGACGCTGACACGATTGTTCTACCTCGCGACCACGGAAGTCACCAACGCGCAATTCAAACGATTCGCCAAAGGTCACGACTCCGGTTTGTATGAGGACCACAAACTCAACACCGACCCGCAACCCGCGGTGCAGATTTCATGGACGGAGGCAGTCCTGTACTGCAATTGGCTGTCGCAGCGCGACAAGCTGCCGCTGTTCTACAAAACCGAGCACGGCAAGGTGACTGGCGTGGATCCCACGGCAACGGGGTATCGCCTGCCCACTGAAGCGGAATGGGAATGGGTGGCCCGCACGCGCGCCGACGGCACGAGCCAACGATTTCCCTGGGGCGATGAATTTCCGCCCTCCGATCGCTCCGGCAACTATGCAGACCGCTCGGCCGCTACGATCGTGGGACGCGGCGTATTCGGCTACAACGACAATCAGATCGTCGCGGCGCCGGTCAAGACATTTCCGGTCGATGCACGCGGCCTTTACGACATCGGCGGCAACGTTGCCGAATGGGTGACCGACTACTACGCCATCCCAACTGCAGAGGCGGTACGCGACCCGATAGGACCCGCATCGGGCGAATATCGGGTCGCCAAGGGCGCCAGCTGGATGAGCGGCACGATCACCGATCTGCGCGTGACGTTTCGAAACTATGGCATCGACGGTCGCCCCGACCTCGGCTTCAGAATTGCGCGCTATGCCGAATAAACACTATCCATCGCGGCGCGATCTGATTCTGGCACTGACGCTGTGCGCGGCCACGTTGCCGAACGCCGTGGCGGCAGAAGCGCAAAGCGCACCCCCCGCAGCCACCGCGCCAAGCACAGCTTCGACGTCAAGCGATGCCGCTGCGATACCCAAGCCGCGCATTCCGGCGGCACCCGCCGATCCAGTGGAGCAGAGCAACGCCGACAGTTTCGATCCTTCCGAGTCGATCTCGGAAGATGCAACCGTGCCCTACCCCGTCGACATTTGATCTTCAGCCCAAGCGAGCACTCATGAAACGCAGTCTGCCCACCGAATTCATCTATCAGATCGCATCGCTGCTGATTGCTGTGATCGTCGTTCACCTGTTTTACATCACCGTGGTGCGGCCCAACGCAGATGCCCTTCTCGCAGTAGAAGCAGCACGCTCGGCCGCCGGCGAGGAATTCGTGCAACAACGATCGCTGTACATCGTGCTGCGCGACTATGAGCAGGAATCGTGCTTCATCCTTGGCCTGTGGTCGTTCGCCATCATGGGTTACAAAATCCGCACCGCCATTCGCGAACGCCGGCTCTTCGATGCACCGATTATCAACGTCAGCGAAGGCACGAGCATCCTGCCCGAAGATACGCGCGAATATGCACGTCCGATTCAGGCGCTGCCCGATGAGACGCGCGAATATCTGCTGCCCCGCACACTGCTCGCCGCACTGTTGCGCTTCTCTTCCACGCGCAACGTGCACGACGTTGCGGAGACCGTGAAGTCTGTTTGCGATGCGGAATCCGACCGGCTCGACAGTGAGTTGTCGATGGTGCGCTACATCGCCTGGGCGATACCTGCGATCGGTTTCGTCGGCACCGTACGCGGCATCGGCGAGGCACTGGGACAGGCGTATCGGGCCGTACAAGGCGACATCGCCGGCGTCACGGCAAGTCTCGGCACGGCGTTCAATTCCACATTCGTCGCCCTGGTGATCAGCATCGTCCTGATGTTCGTCCTGCACCAATTGCAGCTGATTCAAGACCGCCTGGTGCAGGATACGCAGACCTTCTGCGACCAGCGCCTGATCCGTCATCTGCAGGTTCGCTGACCCATGACGACCTTCGCATTCGACATGAACGATTCCGAGCTGCGGATTGCCCGGATGGTTGAAGCACCGGAAGTGGTGGTGCGCAGCGTCGGCTTTGCCATGATCAACCCTCGCGCCGTGTTGCTGGGCAATCCCGCGCTGCACGAGTTTCGCCTGCACCCGCGTCAGGCCAGCAACCAGTTCTGGAATCGTCTGAGTAGTGACGCACTGTCTGTACGCGGCCCGGACACGGCGACCTTTGCAGATCTGGTGTATCGCCAGCTGCGCGACATGCTGCAGCTGGCCGGTGCAGGCGCGGCAGATGAACTGTACATCGCGGTTCCAGGCACGACGTCCGGCGAACAGCTCGGACTGCTCGCCGGCATTGCAGCCGAGATCGGTGTGCCCGTCACGGGTCTGGTGGACAGCGCCGTCGCTGCCGCCTCGACAGAAACCCGCGCGCAACGTCAGTTCTTCATCGATGCCCTGCTGCACCGCCTGGTGATCACCGAGATTGCCAACTCCGCCGACGTAACACGCCAACGATTTCAGGATGTCGCAGATCTTGGCACCGCTGCGTTGATGGAAGCGTGGGTGAATGTCGCGGCCGATCGGTTCGTGCGCGATACTCGTTTCGATCCGCTGCGCATCGCAGCGACAGACCAGCAGCTGTACAGTCAATTGCACGCTTGGTTGACAAACCCCGCACGCGCTCACGACCTGTCCATCGAAATCGACCACCAGGGCACCTTAAGGCGCACCGACCTGACCGAGGAGGCCATGATCGCGAAGGTGACGCCGCGCTACCGGCAGCTGGATAGCATCGTGCGCGACACTGCGGTGCTTCTTTCGCATCGCGCAGCACAGCTGCCTGGCCTGCGAGCCCATCTCGCAGGCAGCGCAAGCGAAGTCATCGTACTCGAGCCCGACGCGCTGTTTCTGGGGATGTCGGCCACGCGGGCCTCGATTCGCTCATCAGCCGACTCACTGCGCCTGGTCACGCGACTGCCCAGTGCGCGCACCGCGACCGGCATTACCACGCCCGCTGGCTCTGCGCCCGCGCTTGCGACGCACGTTCTGTGTGGTTTTGACGCAGTGGCCATCGTCAATGGATTGCAACTGGATGCGAAGCACTTTCCGGCGTTGCCAGCCGATACTCAACCCAACGGGGTTCGCCTGTCGGTGTCCGACGCCACCATGACACTGCACGTCGAGCCAGATATCACAGTCACGCGAGGCGACCAACGCCTGCGTGCAGGGGCGACCATCACCAAGGGCGACATGCTCGAGATCAACGGTACGAAGTTCATGTTCATTTGTGTCCACGGGACTGCCTGATCCGTGGCACGCCGCCCCGTCAACGTCTTCTCGCTGTCGTTCCTGGACATCATGTCATGCGGCTTCGGCGCAATCGTATTGATCTATCTGGTCATCACCCACGCGACCGAGAACGAGATCAAGGTAGTCAATCACCAGCGCCTCGCGGAGATCCGCAAACTCGATTTCGAAGTTCAGACAGGTCAGCTCGGTCTGACTGAACTGCAGCAGGCTATCGATGCCACCGCGCGCCGGCTGTCCGACGCCAATCAGCGCCGCCTGTCGATCATCGCGACGCTGGCGGCGCGAACGGAAGATGTTGCAACCCTGGATGCGCTGACACTCGCACAGCAAGCCGATCTCGCCAAACTGCGCGCCGACGTGCAGAGCCGCGAGGAAGACGTGAAGCGGCTCGAGGCCAAGGCCGACGCCTCCGATGGTGCCAACGTGCGCAGCTTCGTTGGTGAAGGCGATCGTCAATACCTCACAGGGTTGAAGATCGGTGGCGAGCGCATCCTGGTCGCCTTCGATACGTCCGCGAGCATGCTCGACGAGACGATCGTCAATGTGCTGCGACGCCGCAACATGGACGATCTACGCAAAAAGCTCGCGCCCAAGTGGACGCGCGCGGTGGGGACGATCGAGTGGCTTGCGGCGCAGTTTCCGCTGGACAGCCAGTTTCAGATCATCGGCTTCAACGAGTCGGCGCAGGTCATGGCCAGCGGCACGGAAGGCCGTTGGATCGATGTTTCCAATGCGGCTGAGCTGGAGCGCACCATGGCGGCGGTGAAGGCCACCGTCGCCGCCGGCGGCACGAATATGGAAGCGCTCGCCACCGCAATCGCCACGCTGTCGCCCGCTCCGGACAATATCTATCTCGTCACTGACGGCTTACCCACGCAGGGCCGCCGGGCAGTGAATGGGGCAACCGTCTCCGGCCGGCAACGGATTTCGATGTTCAATGACGCGGTGAAGAAGCTGCCGCGCAGCACACCCATCAACGTGATCCTGTTTCCGCTCGAGGGTGATCCCAACGCCTCCGGTGCGCTGTGGGATCTGGCTCAGGCGACGGGTGGTGCGTATCTGGCACCGGCGCGGGACTGGCCATGAGCACGCGCACCCGGCGGACCGTCGATGAGATGGGCATGTCCTTTCTCGATG
>JAQBCT010000173.1:0-2815 GCA_032124855.1 Gammaproteobacteria bacterium | reverse complement strand
GGTGGCAGTGATGGGGGGCGGTTCCTGGGGCACCACGATTGCGTCGCTGTTGTCGCGCAACACGCCGACACTCCTGTGGGCGCGCGACGTGCGTGCGGTCGAAGAGATCAACACCGAACATACCAATACGCGCTATCTGGGTGATGCGCGCCTCTCGGCGCGCCTGACGGCAACCGCGGATCTCGATGAAGCGGTGGGGAATGCCGATGTCATTGTGATGGGCGTGCCGGCGCAGACGTTTCGCGCCACACTCAAGGACGTTGGGCGCGCCATCCGCCCCTGGGTGCCCGTGATCAGTCTGGCCAAGGGACTGGAGGCGGGCACCAACGCACGGATGACGCAGATCATCACCGAAGTGCTTCCGGGACATCCGCCGGGCGTACTCACCGGACCCAATCTCGCGCGCGAAATCATGGCGGGCGATGCGGCCGCGAGTGTGTTGGCCATGGATGACGAGACCATCGTGCGACGCCTGCAGCTGCTGTTCCGATCCGGGTTGTTCCGGGTCTATACCAATACCGATGTCATCGGCTGCGAACTGGGTGGGGTGCTGAAGAATATCGTGGCGATCGCCGCGGGCATGGGTGATGGACTGGGCGCAGGCGACAACACCCGCGCGGCCGTCATCACGCGCGGCCTGGCCGAGCTGTCGCGCCTCGGCATGGCGCTGGGCGGCAAAGCCGAAACCTTTGCAGGGCTTGCCGGCATGGGCGATCTGGTTGCCACGTGCACCAGCGTTCATAGCCGCAATCGCTTCGTCGGCGAACAGCTGGGCAAGGGGCTCAGCCTCGATGCCATCGTCAAGCAGATGCATATGGTGGCGGAGGGGGTGAAGAGCGTGCCCGCCGTCATCGCGCTGGCCAAGGCGCACGGCGTGGATATGCCCATCGCGCAGGAGGTCTATCGCGTGGTGCACGAAGGCGGCACGCCGCGGCAGGCGTTTCGCGGGTTGTTGCGGCGCGAATCCGGAGCGGAATCAGATCCGGGTTA
The DNA here is from genome assembly GCA_032124855.1 of Gammaproteobacteria bacterium. GTDB lineage: Bacteria > Pseudomonadota > Gammaproteobacteria > Pseudomonadales > Azotimanducaceae > DATJGR01. The sequence continues at coordinate 1,825 of JAQBCT010000173.1, read as the reverse complement.
GTGTCGTGTTCCGTTAAGCGCGCAGCTGGGTAAACGCCGCATCGAGCGTTCGAGTCGCCTTATCCACCAACTCGTCGATCTGATCGCGGGTGATGACGAGCGGCGGGGCGATGATCATCGACTCATTCACGTGGCGCATCACTACACCGTTCTGCAGCGCCAGATCGCGGCACAGTTCACCGGCACGGCCCGCTGGCTGAAACCGCACCCGCGTGCGCTTGTCAGCAACCAGTTCGATGGCACCCAGCAAACCGAGCGTGCGTGCCTCACCCACGAGCGGATGTTCGGCCAGCGCGCCTAGACGCTCCGCGAAATACGGTGCCGCCACATCACGCACGTGTTCGACGACGCGTTCGTCGCGCAACAGCTCGATATTGCGTGCCGCAACGGCCGCACAGGTGGGATGCCCCGAGTACGTGAAGCCGTGATTGAAATCGCCGCCGTCGACAATGACGCGTGCGACGCGGTCGGCGACCATCACACCGCCGATGGGCAGATAGCCGGACGACATGCCTTTGGCCATCACCAGCAAGTCGGGCTCCAGGTCGTAGTAGTCCGATGCAAACCACTGCCCCGTGCGACCGAACCCGGTAATCACCTCGTCGGCGATCAGCAGAATGCCGTACTTCGCGCAGATGCGTTTGATTTCAGGCCAATAAGTTGACGGCGGAATGATCACCCCGCCCGCACCCTGGATCGGTTCTCCAATGAACGCGGCCACCCTCTGCGGACCCACGGCTTCAATGCGCCGTTCCAGTTCGCGCGCGCGCTCGATGCCGAATTCCTCGGCAGAGAGATTGCCCTGATGCTCGAAGTAGTACGGCTGCGGGATGTGTTCGATGCCGGGGATCGGCAGCCCACCCTGTTTGTGCATATAGGCCATGCCACCGAGGCTGGCACCACCCATGGTGCTGCCGTGATACGCATTCTCGCGACTGATGATGACGGTACGTTCGGGTTGCCCGCACGCTGCCCAGTAGTGGCGCACCATACGGATCACCGTATCGTTGCCTTCGGAGCCGGACCCGGTGAAGAACACGTGCTGCATATGCTGCGGAGTGACTTCGGCCAGCAGCTCCGCCAGGCGGATGGCCGGTGGATGGGTGCACTGGAAAAAGCTGTTGTAGAACGGCAGTTCGGTCATCTGCGCGGTGGCGGCCTCAATGAGTTCGCGGCGTCCGTAGCCGAGGTTCACGCACCACAGCCCGCTCATGCCGTCGAGAATCTTCTGCCCATTTACGTCGTAGATGTAGATGCCTTCGCCGCGCGTAATGACACGGGTGCCCTTGGCAGCCAGTGCCTTTGAATCCGTAAACGGATGCAGATAGTGCGCGGCATCGGCGCGCTGCCAATCCTTGAGTGTTCGCGTCGACATGATCAGACATTCAACAGGAGGTGTTCCCGTTCCCACGGTGAGATGACCTGGAAGTAGCCTTGGTGCTCAACCCGCTTGATGGCGCAATACAACTCGACGAACTGCGAGCCCAGGAGTTCGGTGAGACGTGGCGACGCCTCCAGCAATTCCAGTCCCGCAAACAGATCGCGCGCGAGACCCTGTTCGGATTTGTAGGCACTGCCGGCCGTAGGTTCGGTGGGCACCAGTCCCTCGATCATGCCCATGTAGCCGCACGCCAACGAGGTTGCAATGGCGAGATAGGGATTCACATCGGCGCCAGGGATTCGGTTCTCAACGCGCCGGTTCTCAGGATCCGCACTCGGCACGCGCAATCCCACCGTACGATTGTCGTAACCCCACTGCACGTTGATGGGCGCCGAGAGATAACGTGTGAAGCGTCGATAGGAATTGATATAGGGGCCGAAGATC
>JAQBCT010000172.1:0-7269 GCA_032124855.1 Gammaproteobacteria bacterium | reverse complement strand
CCGTGCTGACCGATGAACATTTTTTTCAGGGACACGACGAATTTCTGATTGCCGCTCGCAATGCGGTTGCGCTGCCTGTGCTGCGCAAAGATTTCATCGTGGATGCCTATCAGATTATCGAGGCCCGCGCGCTTGGCGCGGATTGCATTCTGCTGATCGCGGCAGCGTTGCCGGATCCCGCGCTGGCCGACTATCACGCGCAGGCGCTCGAATTGGGTATGGATGTGCTGATCGAAGTGCACGATGCGCAAGAGCTCGAGCGCGCGCTGGCGCTAAAGCCGGCACTGCTGGGGATCAACAATAGGGATTTGCAAACGTTCACCACCGATCTGGCAACCACCTATGAGCTGCTGCCGCGCATTCCAGGTGACGTGCTGGTGGTGACCGAGAGCGGGATCAGCGATCCCCATCAGGTGCGCGCCATGCGCGAGCATGGCGTACACGCCTTCCTGGTCGGTGAAACATTCATGCGCGCGCCGGATCCGGGCGTTGCCCTGCACGAGCTGTTCTTCGCCGGACAATCCGCCTGATCAAACGGCGTTGCGTGCCCACCCCTCGAGCAGCGTGCGCTGGTTCAGGTACAGCGTGAATCCGCACGCCGCATAGATCGGCCCGAACGACGCGATCGAGACGAAGTAGCAGACGTTGCTCGCCCAGGCGACTTCGCCGCCGATGAGGAATGTCAGCCAGCCCTGGAGGTCGAGATTTGCGGGCGCGATGAACCACACCCAGGCGGACGTTGCGCAGATGGCGATGAACGACTCGATATGCACACCGATGATTGTCAGCCACGCAGCCTCGGCCGCGGCGCCGCGACGCAATTGCACCACGCGTCTGGCGCGCCGCGTACCCTTCAGATTCTCCAGCACCGCAACCGGCGCGTCGAATGAGCGAGTTGGCGTGAGGCGGCGATAGGTCAGCAGCGCGGCGAGATCACCATAGACGCTGCGCCACTGCGACAACGCGGCCCCAATCGTCGGCGCACCACCGCGAATGCGTTGGCTGACCAGCCACAGCGGCAAACGTTCGTAGAGCGGCTTGCACCACCACAACAGCACTCCGACGATCCCGCTTACGCCGCCAAAGACGGCGGTGGCCAGCAAAAACACGGGCAGCGCCGTCATCAGCCAGCTGCCGAACAGCATCGCAGGCCAGCGCGCGACCAGCAGACAACCGAGATCCGCGGCCTCGAATCCCAACCGCCCGCGTACTGCGACGTCGAGCCTTGCGGCCTGCTGCAGAACCGCAGCCGTGGCAGGCGGCGACGCGGCAACCGGCGCGACGCCAAGGTAGATCACTCGCGTCCCGGCAATCCGGTCGCCAATGCGGCGGAACTGTTTCGACGCCGTGATGGTGAACGCACCCAGCAGGTACAGACACGGCAGCACATCGACGAGGAGCAGCACATTGCGCAGCAGCGCGCCACGCCAACTGATGCGCGATCCATCCGACGTCACTGCCGCGATGCCGAGCAGGCGCTTGCCAGGGGTCTGCCCGCCTCGCAGCACCTCGAACAGGGAACCGTAGCCGCCGTAGACCAGCAGCAGGACCATGGCAATGTGAAATGCATCAAGCGCGTCGTTGCGCGCCAGCGTGCCGGCGCATCCCGCAACCAGCAGCCAGCGGATCGGCTCATCCACGGCCAACGCCAATGCGCGCGCGAACGGTCCGACCGCGCGCAGTTCAACGTCGCGTCCACCGCGCGTTCGAAGGACGAGCTGTGTATCGAGCTTCAAGCGCTGCTGGCGACGCCGAACAGGTTGCGGTACACGACTGCAATCACCAGCACCACCATGGGCAGGATCCAGATCAGCGGAATCAGCAATGGCAGTGCGCCGACGATGATGATCAGCACGCACAGCAGCCACGTGAACGCCATGCGCCACCAGCACTTGGTGATTACCTTGCGCGACGTCTCGAGCGCCTGCCACGGCGCCATGCCACGGTCGACCACCAGCGGCAGCGCCAGCACATATGCCACCGACAGGTAGATGCCCGGCAGAATCAGCAAGATGAATCCGGTGATCACGAGCAGATTCGACAACACGATCACGAAGATGATGGGTGCGGCTTTGCTGAACTGACTCCACAGATCGTCCATCGCAATGCGCTGACCGGTCGCCTGCCGAAGCGCGACGATCAACATCCCGCCATAAATGGGCCCCACGACGATCAGCTGCAGCAACGTCCCCAGCAATCCCGCCATCAGCGGACCTGATGCGACGAATCCGACCACCGCTTGAGCGACAATGCTGCCGATCGCGACTGCGAACATGCCAACAAGCAGAATCAGCTTCACGCCATCGGTGAGCTGCCATGCCTGCTTGAGGACTTCGAGCGGGTCAAAATCGAAGTCGCCTGCCAGCGCCCGCTCGACCGAGTCACCTCGTGAGGGTGACGGATCGGTCGCGTTTGTGTCGTCGCCAGGTGGTTGATATAGATCAGACATGAGGCTCTCCTTTGCCGGTGCGCATCGATACTAGATCAACGGCCCGGTGCGTTGCCATGCGCGCAACAGCGCGGCTGCAGGGCATGGTCGTGAACGGCAGCATGACGTTCACCCTGAATGATCAGGGGGCGGGACGCGCCTGTCGTACACCTACGCTGTGGGCGGTTACGCACCAGAAGGACTCGAGCAGTGCGCAGAACCGGTGAACCGTGTTCAAGGTGGTCAATTGCAGCGACTACTGCGCTGCGTCGAATCCGGACGACCGGAGCAAGCAGAATAGCCGGGGCGACGTGCTTTTTCTGCGCGACCGCGCGACCATAGCGCGCGCCCTGTTCCGCCCATCATCGAGGAAGCTCTGTGCAAGTCTGTTTCATCTTTGGTCCCACCGCGTCCGGCAAACTCACCGTGGCCCGCGAGGTCGCCAATTTGACCGGATTCAAACTGTTTCCGGACCATCTGGCGGTGGACCTGGTGAACGCGGTATTCGACAGCAACATGCGCCCGTACATCCGGATTCGTGAATGGGCATGGACCGAAGTGTTGCGCGAGGCCGTGCACGTCAATCGATCGCTGGTTTTTACGTTCACGCCGCAGGCGACCATTCGCACGTCGTTCATTTCACACGCGTGTGTTGTGATCGAACGCCTCGGCGGCGACCTGGTGTTCGCTGAGCTGACGTGTCCCGAAGCGGAAATTGAACGGCGCCTCGCCAATCCCGACCGCAAAGCGCTGAATAAGATTTCCAGCGTGGAGGCCTATCGCAAGGTACGCGATCAGGGGGCGTTTCTCGTCCCGCCAATGCCCACTGCCGCCGTGAAGATCGACACCAGCCAATGCACGCCGGCCGAAGCGGCGACACGCATTGTCAACGTCCTGGATGTCTAAGAGAAAAAGGCCCGCAATGCGGACCTTTTTGTCATCGAGGGACGGGAATGCGCTTATCGCGTCCCGTACACCACCATCGTTTTACCTTTGACTGACACGAGACCCTGCTCGACCAGCGTCTTGAGAACCCGGCCCACCATCTCGCGGGAACAGCCTACGATGCGGCCGATTTCCTGACGGGTAATTTTGATCTGCATGCCATCCGGATGGGTCATGGCATCGGGTTGGCGCGTGAGATCCAGCAATGTGCGCGCAACGCGACCGGTGACATCGAGGAAAGCGAGGTCACTCACCTTCTGAGTGGTACGGCGCATGCGTTCCGCCATCTGCCGGCCAACCGCGTAGAGCAGTTCGGTGTGTTTCTCTGCCAGTTCCTTGAATTTCGGATAGGACAGTTCGGCGACTTCACACTCTGTCTTCGCCTTCACCCACGCAGAGCGGGGCGTATCGTCGGCGAACAGCGGCATCTCGCCGAAGAAATCACCTTTGTTCAGATACGCGACGATGATCTCGCGGCCAGATTCATCCTCCACCAGCACGGTGACGGCACCCTTCGTGATGTAGTAAATGGAATCCGATTTGTCGCCCGCATAAATCAGCGTGCTCTTCGCAGGATACTTGCGGCGGTGCGCCGCCGTTAGAAACGCTTCCAGGTGGCTGTGTTCCGAACCGTCCACGCTGTGCTGGTATCCCTTCACCATCGGCCGTCTCGCCATCATGCCCATCGGCTGAGAACTTTTCACTGCAAGCATTTCCTACGCTCCTTCGTGTTGACCTGCCTGACGAATTGGACTCTGGCACAGCCGTGAACAGGTAGACGAGTGCGGCACGACGAGTGGCACAGTTTGGGGGAACCAACGGTCGGAGTTAACATGTTTCGCCACGATACGGTCACGCAACCACCACGCTGAGAGTGATATGAAGGCCAATATTTCCTGGGTCAAAGACGCCATGTTCGTTGCTCATTCAGACAGCGGACACACACTCTTCATGGATGGACCACCTGATCACGGCGGCAACAATCGCGGTGTGCGGCCAATGGAAATGGTATTGATTGGACTGGGTGGATGTACATCCTTCGATGTCATCGACATCCTGAAGAAATCTCGTCAGGACGTCACAGATTGTGTGACGCAGTTAACAGCGCAACGCGCATCCACCACGCCGGCCGTATTCACGCACATTCACATTCACTTCGTCGTCACCGGGCGCAATCTGAAGGCGAACCACGTGCAACGGGCGGTTGAGCTGTCGGCGACGAAATATTGCTCGGCGTCACTGATGCTGGAACGCGGCGGCGTGGAGATCAGCCACGACTTCGAGATTCTGCAGAGCGGCAACTAACGCGCCAAAAGGTGCCTGGCACCATTTGCCCCGCCCTAAACGCGGTACGAGGCGGCCGTCATGACGGTCGAGATCAGCGTCATCGCGTCCTTTACAGGCTGTGGAAACTCGGCGCCACCGGCCTGCAGCGCCTGGGTGCCGTGACGCGCCTCATCGGCGTGCATCTGGCTGACGATGGCTCGACTGCGCCCGTCGGTTGCTGGCAGTTCGGTCAGATGTCGCTCCAAGTGCCGGCAGACCTGATCCTCCGTGGCTGCGACAAAGCCCAGGCTGACCTTGTCGCCCAGCAGTCCGGTCACGGCGCCTAATGCGAACGACATGCCATACCACAGCGGGTTGAGCACGCTCGGTGCGCTGTCCAGTTCCTCCAGCCGTTGCCCGCACCACGCGAGGTGATCTTCTTCCTCACGGGCCGCGGCCAGCAGCGAATCGCGCACGCGGGGTTGCCGCGCCACCAGCGCCTGGCCCTCATACAACGCCTGTGCGCATATCTCACCGGCATGATTGACCCGCATCAGACCGGCCGCGTGCTCGCGCTGTTCGGGCGCCATTTCTCCCGCCGCCACACCCTGCGCTGGAGACGGACGCTCCGCCGCGCGCGTGCCCGCCAGCGTCTGCAGCACGCGATCGGCTGCCAGCACCGCAAGATCGAAGATCGATTCCCGTGCCATCAGCCCAGCGCCCGCAGTTGCCGACCACCCAGCAGGTGCAGATGCACATGAAAGACCGTCTGGCCGCCTTCTGCGTTGCAGTTGAAAATCAGCCGGTAGCCGCCCTCAGCGATGCCGCGTTGCGCAGCGATTGCGCGTGCCCGCAGCACCAGGCGGCCCATGATGTCCACATCGGCATCTGCCAAGTCGTTCACGGTGGCCACATGGCGTTTCGGAATAATGAGCACGTGCGTGGGCGCCTGCGGCGAGATGTCGTTGAACGCGAGAATGTCGCCATCCTCGAATACGATATCGCCCGCAAGTTCATGCGTTGCGATCTTGCAGAAAAGACAGTTCCGGTCCACGAGTGGCCTCAGGGGTCGACGGCGCGGTCACTGTAGCGGATCGTGTGAACTGCATAAAGCAAGGAGGCTGCGTGCGAGACACCAAAGATCTGGGGCTCATCCTCGATACCAAGATTCCGATCGTGGTCATCGAATCGCCCGACGAACGGCGCGTACTCGCGCTGCTTCTGCAGTTTGCGATGTCGCGCGGCCTGCCCTTCTCAGAATGGAGCGTGACGCAGGGCCTGCGCCGCACTGAACTCATGGGCGACCCGCCACCGAATATCAAGCACGCAGAACCCGACGAAGCGCTTTCACACATTCTCAAATCGCCGGGACCGGCGTTGTTCGCGTTGTGCGATTTCCATCCGTATCTGACGGGTGAACCGAAAACGGTGCGTCTGCTGAAGGATATCGCGCACGAATACGATACGTTGAACAACACCATCGTGCTGGTGAGTCATTCACTGACCATTCCTCAGGAACTGGGCCGGCTCACCGCCACGTTCAACTTCACGCTGCCCAGCGACGACGAGCTGCTGGCGATGGTGCGCAAACAGGCGCAGGAGTGGGCGCGCGTGAACAAGGGTCGCAAGGTCAAAACCGACAGCAAAACGCTGGATAAACTCATCGCCAACCTGCGCGGGGTGACGCATTCCGATGCCCAGATGCTGATCCGTCACGCCGTATTCGCCGACGGCATGATCAGCGACAGCGATATCCCAGAAATCAACAAGTTGAAGTTCGACCTGCTCGACGCCGAGGGTGTGCTGCACTACGAACACGACACGGAGTCGTTGGCCAACGTGGCCGGGCTCGACAATCTGAAGCAATGGCTGCGGGTGCGGCAGCATGAATTGCTCAAGCCCGGCAGCAAGGATCGCCCGAAGGGCGTGTTGTTGCTTGGCGTGCAAGGCAGCGGCAAGAGCCTGGCTGCCAAGGCTGTGGCCGGACTGTTCGGGGTGCCGCTGCTGCGTCTGGATTTCGGCACGCTGTACAACAAATTCTTCGGCGAAACCGAGCGCAATCTGCGCAACTCGCTGCACCAGGCCGAGCTGATGGCGCCGTGCGTGTTGTGGATGGACGAAATCGAAAAGGGAATTGCCACGGGCGATTCCGATAACGCCACGTCCAAACGGGTGCTGGCGACGCTGCTGACCTGGATGGCCGAGAACACCAAACCGGTATTTCTCGTTGCAACTTCCAACGACATCACAGAGCTGCCACCCGAGCTCGTACGCAAAGGCCGCGTCGACGAGATCTTCTTCGTCGACTTGCCGGATCTGGCGACGCGACGCGAGATCTTCCGCATCCATCTGACGAAGCGCGATCTCGATCCCGTTCAGTTCGACCTCGAGCAACTCGCGCAGCTGAGCGACGGCTTCACCGGCGCCGAAATCGAGCAGGCAATCGTCTCAGCGCGCTATCTCACGGCGTCACGCCAGACAACGGTGACCGATACGGATGTCCTGGCCGCGATCAACCGCACCTATCCCATGTCGGTGTTGCGCTCCGACGCCATCACCTCGCTGCGCAACTGGGCCAAGGGACGCACCGTGCCGGCCTGATCCTGACGCGCAAACGCAATCACACCGCG
>JAQBCT010000171.1:0-14611 GCA_032124855.1 Gammaproteobacteria bacterium | reverse complement strand
CGTCGTGCTATCCGACCGCGCTATTTCCGCGACGCGCGTACCCATCAGTGCGCTGATTGCCACCGGCGCCGTGCATCATCATCTGGTGCGCAACTACGAACGCACCCGCATCGGGATCATTGTGGAAACCGGAGAAGCGCGTGAAGTGCATCACCACTCGCTGCTCATCGGATATGGCGCAGACGCGATCAATCCCTATCTCGCCTTCGAAGCGCTGTGGCAAGCACGTGCCGACGGTATGTTGAACGATGCGCCCCACATCAAAAGCGACGACGATGTTGTATACGCATACCGCAAGGGCACGGCCAAAGGAATCATGAAGGTGATGGCCAAGATGGGCATCTCCACGCTGCAGTCGTACAAGGGCGCCCAGATTTTCGAAGCGATCGGGCTCGCTGACGACGTCATCGAGCGGTGCTTTACTGGCACTGCCAGCCGCATACAGGGCGTGGGCCTGGATGTGCTCGCCGAAGAGCTCGAACGACGCCATGCACTGGGTTATCCCCCGCGTGACGTAATCGCGCTGCCCATTTTGCCCAATCCCGGCGACTTCCACTGGCGCAAAGGCGGCGACCGGCACATGTGGGACCCGGAGTCCATCGCCGAGCTGCAGGTAGCCGCGCGCACGAACGACGAAAGTGCTTACTGGCGATTCGCCAGACATACCAACGAGGAAGCAACCCGCAAGACGATGTTGCGGGGTCTGCTGACGTTCAACACGCAAGCGAACGGCGGGCCAGTGCCAATCGCGGATGTGGAATCCGAAGCGGACATCGTCAAACGATTCGTCACAGGGGCGATGAGTTTCGGTTCGATCTCCCAGGAAGCCCATGAAACCCTCGCTGTGGCCATGAACCGTATCGGCGGAAAATCCAATACGGGCGAAGGTGGTGAGGACCCCGTCCGGTTTCTGCCCATGGAGAACGGCGATTCGAAGCGTTCGGCCATCAAGCAGGTTGCCAGCGGCCGGTTCGGTGTAACCATCAACTACCTCACCAACGCTGATGAACTGCAGATCAAAATCGTGCAGGGCGCAAAGCCGGGAGAGGGTGGGGAGCTGCCGGGTCGAAAGGTTGACGAATACATCGCCAGCATTCGTCATTCTACGCCGGGCGTGGGTCTGATCAGTCCGCCGCCGCACCACGATATCTACTCGATCGAAGACATCGCGCAGCTCATTCATGACCTGAAAAATGCCAACCCCGAGGCGCGCATCAGCGTGAAGCTCGGCGCCGAGATCGGTGTGGGAACCGTTGCAACCGGCGTTACCAAGGCACGCGCAGACCATCTCGTGATCGCTGGCGATACGGGCGGCACGGGTGCCTCGCCGCTGACGTCGATCAAACACGCCGGCATACCGTGGGAGCTTGGTATCGCAGAGACGCACCAGACACTGGTCATGAACAACCTGCGCTCACGTGTCGTATTGCAGACGGATGGGCAACTGAAGACCGGGCGCGATGTTGCCATCGCGGCGCTGCTGGGCGCCGAGGAATTCGGTTTTGCAACGGCGCCCCTCATCACGCTGGGTTGCATCATGATGCGCAAGTGTCATCTCAATACCTGCCCGGTGGGTATCGCCACGCAGGATCCTCAACTGCGCACAAAATTCGCTGGCAAGCCGGAACACGTTGTGAATTATCTGTTCATGGTGGCAAAGGAATTGCGCCTGATCATGGCCGAACTGGGCTTTACCAACGTCAACGAAATGGTCGGACGTGTAGACGCACTGAAAGTCGATGCCGCGGTCGATCACTGGAAAGCGAAGGGGCTCGATCTGTCGATGCTGCTTGCACCTGCTGAGCAGCCGGAGGATTTCCTGGGCGCGTACGCGCAACACAAACAGGACCATGATCTGGATATGGCGCTCGACAACGAACTGATTCGCCTCGCCGAGCCAGCGCTCGCACGCGGTGAGGCCGTGCATCACAGCCTGCCCATCGTCAATACGAACCGCGTCGTGGGCGGCATGCTCTCCAATGCGATCATCAAACGCGTCGGCCCGCAGATGCTGCCGGATGGAACCATTCACTTTCGCTTCTTCGGCAGCGCCGGTCAGAGCTTCGGCGCATGGCTTGCGCGCGGCGTGACGCTGGAAGTCGAAGGCGACGCCAACGATTACGTGGGCAAGGGCCTATCCGGCGGCCGCCTGATCATCTACCCGCCGACCAGCAGCCCATTTGTTGCTGAACACAACATCCTGATCGGCAACGTCGTGCTCTACGGTGCGACGTCCGGCGACGCCTATTTTCGCGGCATGGCGGCCGAGCGTTTCGCGGTACGCAACAGCGGTGCATCCGCCGTCATCGAGGGCGTTGGCGATCACGCGTGCGAGTACATGACCGGCGGACGGGTGATCGTCCTCGGCGAAACGGGACGCAATTTCGCGGCCGGAATGAGCGGCGGAATCGCCTACATATGGGATCCCACCGGTGTCTTTCCAGGGCGCTGCAACACCGAAATGGTGGATCTCGAAGTCCTCGCGGAGGACGACGATATTTTCGAACTGAAGCGATCCATTGAAACGCACCACGCGCTCACGCAATCGACCGTGGCCGCCACCATCCTGCGCGACTGGGTCCGCTGCCTTCCACAATTTGTCAAAGTGATGCCGCGGGACTACAAACGCGTGCTGGCTGCCCGCCAGGCCGGCGAACCTTTGCCGTTTGCCGCCGACGCCTGAGTCGAGATCAGCATCATGGGAAAACCAACGGGATTCAAAGAATTCCCTCGACAGGCGGCGCTCTATCGCGACGCCACCAAGCGCGTGCTCGACTTCAAGGAAATCTACACCGAACACAACGACCAACAGCTCGCAGAGCAGGGTTCGCGCTGTATGGATTGCGGCGTCCCCTTCTGCCAGTCGACGGACGGCTGCCCCATTCACAATCTGATTCCGGAGTGGAACGACCTCGTCTATCAGGGTCACTGGCGCGAAGCCCTCGACCGACTGCACCAGACCAACAACTTTCCTGAATTTACCGGGCGGGTTTGTCCAGCTCCGTGCGAAGGTGCCTGTGTACTTGGCATTACCGATCCCGCCGTCACCATCAAGAATATCGAGATGGCGATCATCGACCGCGGTTTCGACAATGGCTGGGTGACACCGCAACCGCCGGCGCAACGCACCGGTAAATCGGTAGCGGTGATCGGTTCCGGTCCGGCGGGACTTGCCGCTGCGGCGCAGCTGAACAAGGCGGGTCATCAGGTCACAGTCTTCGAGCGCGCTGACCGCATTGGCGGTCTTCTCATGTACGGCATCCCGAGCATGAAACTCGACAAGCAGGTGGTGGAACGTCGCGTTGCGCTGCTGCGCTCCGAAGGCATCGTCTTTCGCGCCGACGCCAATGTGGCCGATGGCAGCAACGGCAGCATCGACGCGCGCGAACTGATGCGCAGCAACGATGCCGTGCTGTTTGCTACCGGTGCCACCGTACCGCGCGATCTGCCTATCCCGGGCCGCGAACTCGCCGGCATTCACTTCGCGATGGACTTTCTGTCGAGCAATACCAAGAGTCTGCTCGATTCCGAATTGGCCGATGGGTGCTACATCTCAGCGAAGGATAAGGATGTGATCGTGATTGGCGGTGGCGACACGGGCACGGACTGCATCGGCACGGCGCTGCGCCACGGCTGCCGCTCGCTGGTGAACTTTGAAATTCTGCCGCAGCCCCCCGACAGCCGCGCCGCAGACAATCCATGGCCCACGTGGCCAAAAATATTTCGCGTCGACTACGGGCACCAGGAAGCAGCCGAACGCTTCGGCAGCGACCCGAGGGTCTACAGCATTTCTGGCAAGCGCTTCGATGGCGTCAATGGCCGACTGACGGGCATCCGCACCACGCAGATCAAGTTCGTCGGCAGCAAGCTCGAAGAAGTTCCCGGCACCGAAAAAACATGGCAAGCCGATCTCATTCTGCTCGCGATGGGCTTTCTCGGGCCGGAGCGTGCCGCATCCGATGCGTTGGGCGTCGGCTACGACGCGCGCAGCAACGTCGCTGCGACCTACGGGCGCTACGCGACTAACGTCGATAAGGTATTCGCTGCGGGCGACTGTCGCCGCGGGCAATCGCTGGTGGTACGTGCGATCAACGAAGGCCGGGAAGCAGCGCGTGAGATCGACCGTATGCTGATGGGTGCCACCCAGCTACCCTGAGGGGCGGGCTACTTCAAGATCGCCTGCACGGAAGCGAAGGTGCGGATCCACGGTTTCACACGCGCCACCGACGCGGGCAACGCTGCCGCAGCAGCATCGGCATCCGCCCGATTGGCATAAGTGCCGTAGATCACCGTGTACCAGATCGTGCCGTCGCGCCGACTCTCAAAGGTTGCAAACCGTTCGGCGTGGTCCTGCTGCCGCAGGAATTTGGCCCGCTGCTCGGAATTCGAAGTCGCAAACAGCTGAAGCGTCAATCGGTTGCCTGGCTGTGCCGCAATCCACTGGGCGGTCTGCGGCTGATTCGCAGACCGATTCGCCGGCGGCTGCTTCACCGGTGACGGCTTCGCGGGCGCGGGCTTCGTCGATACCGGCTTGGGTACCGCTTCGGTGCGTCGCGCCGCGGGGACCTTCACAGCCTCTGCGTCAACCGCAACCGGCTTCGGTGCGCCTTGTGCTTCTGCAACCAGCGCCGGCCTCGCTTGCTGGGGGTTGTCCGCGGTGCGCTGCACTCGCTGGGGTGGAATGGCCAGAGCCGCAGTGCCTGCCTCGCTCGGGTCCTGCGGTGTTGTATCGGCTGCATCCACTGCCGGTGTGGATACATCGTCGCGCAGATCGCTGAAGATCAGCCAACCCATTCCGACGGCAACCACCACCAGCAGTGCAAGCGCGCGATGCATCCGCGGCAGTTTCCTATTCTCATCCCCCACCGTCAGTTCACCCGACAGTAAGGCGCCGGCCAACGCGTTGATACTACCGGGTAGGCCGCTTGAGCCGTCCACGATCAGCGCGAGTTGCGTTGCAGAAAACGTGGCGCGCTCTTCGCCGGGAATCTGTGCAAGTCGGAATCCGACGTAGCGTCGCGACTCTTCACTGGTAAACGGAGTGAGCCGGATCTCATGCCAGCTCTGGACATGACTCGCGCGTTTACATGCCTTGTCCAGCGACTGGACGAAGTACACCTCTGCGAAAAATACGATGCGCAGGCCCTCGTCGGCACCCGCATCGGTGAGCAACAACAACTGTTCCAGGGCGCGCAGTTCCAACAGATGCGCATCGTCCACCAGTACGAGACAGTAGCGCTTCGCATCCACCTGTTCGGCTACGTGGAGGCGGATAAGCTCGATCAGCAACTGCGGTTGCGCGTTCGCCGGCGAGGCGATGCCAAACCCCTGGATGATGCCGGCCAGCACGGCGCGCGTATCACTGGTGAGGTTGGCGTTTATGCGCGCGGCTTTGACGCCGGGATCCAGGCCATTGGACAGCGCACGGTACAACGTCGTCTTACCAACCCCGCGCTCGCCAGTGACCGCGAGCAGGCGCCGCGGCCAGCGGGAGAGATGCCGCAGCTCCTCCAGTTGCCGCGTGCGATCGCCGCCGCCGAAGAACTCGTCAATCGAGTCAAGAAATGGGTTGCGCCGAATGGCCGGCGCAACGGCTGGCGCAATCGACTCAGCCATCACACAGGCGTCCACCGGCGCTGATCGTCGCCAACAGCGCGCCATGATCAAACGAATCCGTGACAAAGACATCGCCCAGCGCCCGCACAAGCACGAGGCGTAACCGGCCATTCAACACTTTCTTGTCCATCCCCATGGCCTGCTGCATGGCCTCAGCATTCAGATTTCCCGGCGGCGTCACCGGCAGGTCGAACGACGCCAGCAGTTCTTTGATGCGCCGCGCCTGATCGCGCGCCAACAGCCCGAGCCGGGCAGACAGATCACTGGCCATCACCATGCCGATGGCCACTGCATCACCATGCAGACACTCGTAGTGCGTCAGACTTTCGATGGCATGGCCGAAGGTATGGCCAAAATTGAGAATTGCCCGCACGCCTTCTTCGCGTTCATCGGCCGCCACCACGGCGGCTTTGGTGGAACAGGATGTCAGCACGGCATACGACAACGCGGCGGTGTCGCGCCGCAACAGCGCATCGACGTTAGTCTCCAGCCACTCGAAGAATGCGCGATCTTTGATGACCCCGTACTTGATGACTTCCGCCAGTCCGCACCGGTAGTCGCTATCCGGCAGCGTCGCGAGCGTATCGAGATCGGCAACGACAAGGCGCGGTTGGTAAAAGGCGCCAATCATGTTCTTGCCACCCGGATGATTCACCGCGGTTTTACCGCCAACCGAGGAATCCACCTGCGCCAGCAACGTGGTGGGCATCTGCACGAAGGCAACGCCGCGCTGGTATGTCGCTGCGACAAAGCCAGCAACATCACCTACCACACCACCCCCCAGTGCAATGATTGTCGTGGATCGGTTGTGGCGGTGTGACATCAGGTGCTCGATGATCATCGCGTAGCTGTCCAGCGTCTTGTGTGCCTCGCCATCGGGCAGGATGCAAACATCCAGGTCTTGTGCCGGCAGCGTGTCGCGCACCGCAGCCAGGTGCAGCGGCGCAACAATATTGTTGGTTACGATGCAAACCTGTCGTCCCGCCAAGTGGCGGCGGATCAGCTCACCATCCCGCAGCAGTCCCGAGCCGATGACAATCGGGTAGCTGCGCGCACCCAGGTCAACCACGAGTTCCTTTCTCACGAGACGCAACTCACGGGATGCAGCCATCCAGCCGCAATCGATTGGCAATCTCCCTCGCCAACGACTTCGCCGAGTGACGATCCGCGCAGAATCGATAGTCCGCAATGGATGCATACAGGGGGGCGCGTTCGTCAGCGAGCCGCAGCAGTGTGGCCCGCGTATCACCGTTCTTCAGCAGCGGTCGCCGTTTGTCGCGTCGCGTGCGTTCCACCAATTTGTCGATCGGCGAGTCGAGGTAGATCACAGTTCCGCGCGCTGCAAGATGGCGACGATTCTCTTCGCGCAATACCACGCCGCCGCCAGTGGCGAGCACAACGCCGCATCGTGCGGTCAACTCGTCCACGACGTGCACTTCACGCTCTCTGAAGCCCGGCTCACCCTCGACATCGAAAATCCAGGCAATGGCGGCACCCGCCTTTTCTTCTACGACCCGGTCGGTATCGAAGAACGGCATCGCCAATTCTTCGGCGAGCAGACGTCCGACCGTGGTTTTACCGACGGCCATCAGGCCAACGAGAAAAATATTGTGGTTCTTTGCACCCATAACGACGAACGGCGCCCTTCGCGGCGCCGTTCAGTCTAATACGCAGACACAGGCAAGTCTGTCTCTGCGAGGGGTTACGCGACGGAAATTACCGTGCGGTGATGGATTCCTGAATGATCCGCGGCGTGATGAAAATCAACAATTCCTTCTTGTCCGCACTGTCGATGTTCCGGCGAAACAGGCGGCCGACGTAGGGCAGGTCACCCAGGAACGGCGTCTTTTCTACCGATGTCGTCGTCTCGTTTTTGAAGATGCCACCCAATACGATTGTCTGGCCGTTGTCGACGAGCACCTGCGTCTTCACCTCGTTGGTGTCGATGCTGGGCACGCCGTTATAGACCTGTCCGACCGAATCCTGATTCACGCGCAACAGCATGATGATGCGATCGTCAGGGGTGATTTGTGGCGTCACTTCGAGCAGCAACACGGCGTCCTTGAACGATACGGACGTGGCGCCACTGCTTGACGCTTCCTGATACGGGATCTCCGTACCGGATTGAATCATCGCCATCTGCTTGTCGGCGGTAATCACTTTCGGTCTTGCCACAACTTCAGCGTGACCATCTGCAGCAAGTGCAGACAACTCGAGATCCACCAGATAGTCGGCACCCGTGAAGCCAATGCCGAATGTCGTCGCGCCGGCGGCCTGGGTACCCAGATCGACCACGAGATCATCGGGGGAGGTGATCGCACCGGTACCGCCCGCCACGATGATATTTTGCAGCTCATTCAACGTGGTCAGGCTGCCGCCCGCTTTCACTGTAGTGCCGTTCACGTCGTTGAAACCACCGCCGCCCCAGCGCACGCCCAGTTCCTCACGGAAGTTCGTTGCAGCCGTGACAATGCGCGCTTCGATCAGCACCTGGCGAACCGGAACGTCGAGCTGCGCGATCACCTTGCGGAATTCTTCAAGGCGATCGGCTGTGTCGGTCATGATGATCGAATTGGTACGCTCATCGACAATGACGCTACCGCGCGACGATACGATCGAGCTGCGGCCACCGACGGCACTCGCAGCACCCGCGCCTGCCAGACCCGGCGTTCTCCCACTGGCACTGGTGTTGAACAGCTTGTACAGCTCCGTAGCATTGGCGTAGCGCACCTGAATGAACTCGGTGCGTAGCGGCGCCAATTCCGAGATTTGACGCTGATTCTCAAGCTCGAGTTTTTCCCGCGCCGCGATCTCCGCAGCCGGCGCAACCAGCAGCACGTTGCCGACCTGACGTTTGTCGAGGCCCTTCGTCTTCAGGATGAGTTCCAGCGCCTGGTCCCAGGGCACGTTCTTCAGACGCAACGTGATGCGGCCGGATACCGTGTCGCTGGCAACCAGGTTCAAGTCGGTGAAGTCCGCGATCAACTGCAATACCGAGCGTACTTCGATGTCCTGGAAATTCAGCGACAGCTTCTCGCCCTTGTATTTGAAGACGTCGCCGCGCTTGGCCATATCCGCATCCGTCAACGGATTCACGTTGATCGTCAGCGTCTGATCCGCCTGGTAGGCCAGGTAGTCGTAGTTGCCCTTTGCGACGATGTTGAAATAGATATTCGGCCCCGTCTGCACGGCATCGACAATCTGCACGGGTGTGGCGAAGTCGGTGACATCGAGGCGGCGACGCAGGTTTTGGGGTAGCTGGGTATCGCGGATGTGCACCTTGATCAGGCCAGCTTCGCTGGATACGTCAACCGGGGCCTTGGGATCGGACAGCGTTATTACCACGCGGCCCTCGCCCGCATCGCCGCGGCGAAAGTCCACGTCGGTGACACTGGAGTTGGATGATGGCGCGGTCGCGCTGGAATCGGCTACGTCACGATCACCATACTTGGTGGGCGATGGTGCGCCCGCCATACCGGTCGAACCGATCAGCATGATCAGCGTATTGCCTTCGGTGCGAGTCTCATACGGCACCAACTGCGTCAGATTGACGATGACGCGCGTGCGGTCCTTCGCTTCGATCACGGTGACTTCGCGGGCATTGCCGACACCGAGGCTGTGATATTTGCTCGCCAAGGCGCTGCTGGCACCCATCAGATCCAGCGCAATACGCGCTGGCGAATCGATGGTATAGCCCTTCGGATCGGGCGGCGCGCCGTCGAATTGCATACGAATTTCTGTGGCATCGCCCGGCAGTGACGAGAAGTCGATGGACTGCATCGTTGACGCCAGCGCGACCTGGCTAGCCAGCCCCGCCAACGCGGCGACGAGCCACACCACCCCCACCCGGGACGACGCCGCGCCCACCACGGCAACTCGATTTACCATTTGCATTACCCTCATGACTGACCGCCTCCCAGGCTCATGGTCCGTTCGCGTTCTACCCACCCACCGGTGCCATCGCCAACAATTTCCAGAAGCTCAACGCGATTCTCGTTGATCGAGAGAATCTTGCCGAAGTCCGTGCCCATATAGTCTCCAAGCTGGATCCGATGCACGCCCCCGTTGGGGTCCCGGACCAGGCCGTACAACAGCGAACCCTGCGCCAGTGTGCCAACCATCGCTATCTGCCCGATGTTGAACTGCTCAAGGTATTGTTTGACCCGATTCAGATCGGGCTTCACGTTTGCCGTCTTTCGGCTCGGGTCGATGGGCTTCACCACGACAGGCGGATCGAACGGACTGCGCATGTTTCCGGCGCTGTAGGCGAAAGCCTGGTACGGCAGAAATTCCGGCAATGGCTCGATCTGTCCCTTGCCCTGGGAATCCGCCTGATCCATGAAGCCTTTCAGATCTTCGAATGTATTATTCGACGAACAGCCCGCGATGATTACCACGCTGCCCAGGGTGAGCAATGCTCGATTAAGCGTGCGCATCACTGTTCCTCTTCTCCCAGATACCGATACGTCTTCGCGATGATCGACATTTTCAAGTTGGCCGGCGACGGCGACGGGCGAATGTTGAAATCGTGCAGCGTCACGATGCGTGACAGATTGGCGACCGCGGAGACGAACGCACCGAGGTCGTGGTACTCACCCGTCACCACGATCGTGATCGGTAACTCCACATAGAATTCCGCCTTACGCTCAGGTTGCAGATCGATACTCTCGATCGTGAGCCCGTTGTCCAGCGCCGCCAGCGTGATGTCTTCGATCAGTCCCGGCACCTCGGTGTCGCTTGGCAGCTGGCGCAGCATCGTACCAAACGACGCTTCCATCTCTTCCTTCTGCTGTCGGTACTGCGGCAGATTCGCAGCCTGAAACGCCTTACTCTCGTATTCGCTCTTCAGCGTCAGTTCCTGCTTTTCTGAAACCTCGAGCAGCTTCTGCTTGTCGGTCAGATAGAAGAAGTAGCCTGCTGCCGTGACGAGTACCAGCAGCAGCACGAGCAATATCGCCTTGATAGCTGCGGGCCAAGCGCCAATGTTGTTGAGCTCAAGGTCGCTTACATCGAGGCTGCGCAGTTGATCGAGCGTATCCTGTAGGGCCATCGATCAGTCCTCCCCGCCTTCTTTCTTGGGGCTGACCTGGCTTACCGTCAGCTGAAAATTGCTCGCCTGCGCACCGACCGAGATATTTTCCTTGATGCCTTTGAGATTAGGCCCGGTGAGCCACGGTGATTGATCGAGATTACGCATTTCCGATGAAATGCGGTTATTCGATTCCGCGGTGCCCTCCATGGAGATGATCTGGCCATCCATCTTCAGCAGCGAGAAGTACACACCCTTCGCCAGAGTACGTACCAGTTCATCGAACAGCCGCACGATCACAGGGCGATTGCCTTGCAGCTCTTGGATCACGCGCATGCGTGCCAGCAGCTTCTCGCGCTTCTCGCGCAGATCCCTGATCTCCGCGATCTGATTGTCCAGAACCGCGATCCTGTCTTTGACGTACTGGTTGCGCGCATTCTGGTGGTCGATCGATCCATCCAGATACATCCCGCCAGCCAGCACGAGCACGACGCCAAGCACCAGCGCGCCACCCACGCGCACCAGAAATTCGTTCTTGCGTCGTTCGCGTTCCCATTCACGCCAGGGGAGTAGGTTGATGTGCGCCATCAGTCGAAACTCCTCATGGCGAGACCGCAGGCGATCATCATCGCCGGCGCGTCGTTTGCGAGCGCGTTGGCATCCACCTTCGAGGCGAGCGACATGTCGACAAATGGATTGGCTATCACCGTCGGCGTGCCGAGCTTGTTCTCGATCATTTCGGCGAGCCCGTCGATTGACGCTGTTCCGCCCGCCAGGACGAGGTAGTCGACATCGTCATACTGGCTGGAGGAAAAGAAGAACTGCAGCGAACGGGTTACCTGCTGAAGCACCGCCTCCTTGAAAGGCTGCAATACCTCCGCCTCGTAGTCGTCAGGCAGGCCGCCTTGTTTCTTGGCGAGGCCCGCCTCTTCGAATGACAGGCTGTAGCGACGTTGAATCTCTTCCGTGAGTTGCTTACCGCCGAACAGCTGTTCCCGCGTGTAAATCGATCGATCCTCGGCGAGAACGGACAACGTGGTCATCGTCGCACCGATGTCGATGATGGCCACCACCAGATCATCGCTGTTTGCGCCGAACTGGGATTTGATGAGTTCGAACGCGCGCTTCATCGCGTGTGCTTCGATGTCCACGACGCGCGCCTTCAGACCGCCCAGATCCAGCGCAGCCTCGCGCAACTCGACGTTTTCCTTGCGGCACGCGGCCAGCAGCACTTCCACCTGTTCGGGGTTGCGCGGCGACAGGCCCTGGACTTCGAAATCGATTGCCACCTCATCAAGCGGATAGGGGATGTATTGATCCGCCTCTACGGTGATTTGGTTCTCGAGTTCATCGTCGTTCAGCGACGCATCCATCTCGATCGTCTTGGTGATCACCGCAGAGCCCGCTACGGCCACCGCGGCGAGTTTCGAGCCGCCCTTGGCGCGGCCCACCAGGCGTTTGATCGCCTCACCAACGCCTTCGACGTCGCTGATGTTTTTTTCCACCACGGCGTTGGGCGGTAGCGGCTCAACTGCGTATGCTTCTACCCGGTACCGACCGCCCGTCTTCGATAGCTCCAAAAGCTTCACGGAGGTGGAGCTAATGTCGAGCCCCAGGAGTGTTTCCGACTTCTTCTTGAAAAGGCCAAACACGGTGTTTTTTCCTTACAGGCGCGGGCACTTACGTCCGTTTAGTGCGAATCGGCATTAGATACCAGTCTGATCGCTAGGGCAATCGGGTAACCTTACAAAAAAAGTCGTACGTATCACGGCCTAAGCTCGGATATCGCACGTAGCACGTTAACAATATCAGAGTATCTATGAATTCGAGGTCGCGTACGACGCTGGTAAGCATTATGTGGTGGGTCTGGACGGCTGTATGTGGCGCAGTGCTCAGTCTCGCCGGCGTCTTTCTATACCTCAACCCACAGATTCCAGCCGCCGAATCGTACCGCCACGTGCGCCTCGAAACGCCACTGCGGGTACTCGCCGACAACGGTGCATTGATGGCCGAATTCGGAGAACGGCGCGTCATCCCCGTGCGCTTCGCAGACATTCCGCCCCTGTTCATTCGCGCCGTGCTCGACACCGAAGACAAGCGCTTCTATTCGCACAACGGCGTGGACTTCATTTCGCTGGTCAACGACTCCCTCTCGCTGCTCGTCAATCGCGAGATCCGCTCTGGCGCCAGCACGATCACGATGCAGCTCGCGCGCAATATTTCGCTGTCCCTGGAACAGACATTCATTCGCAAATTCAAGGAAATGCTGCTCGCGCTGAAGCTCGAAAGAGAACTCACCAAGAACGAAATTCTGGAGCTGTATTTCAATGCGGTGCCATTCGGCAAACGCGCCTACGGTGCCCAAGCCGCCGCGTTCACATACTACGGCCGCCCGCTCGCCGAACTCGACATTGCACAACTCGCCATGCTGGCCGGTATCCCCCAGGCACCCAGCGCGGGCAACCCGGTGAACGGCCCCGAGCGTGCCATCAAGCGGCGCAATCTGGTGCTGTCACGCATGCTGGATCAGGGCACCATCACGGCCGAACAGTACAACAGCGCCGTCAACGCCCCCAATACCGCGACCGTGCATGAGCGCAATCTGGACGTGGACGCGCCGTACGCGGCCGAATGGGTGCGCTCGCAACTGGTGGAAAAATATGGTCGCGATGTCTATTCGAGTGGTTACGAGGCAACCACCACCATCGATCCGCGCCTGCAGGACGCCGCCACAGACGCTGTTCGGGCCGGTGTCTTTCGCTATGACAGACGCCACGGTTATCGCGGTCCGGCGCTGCACATCGATCTGCCGGACGACGCCACCGCACTCGCACTGGCGGTCGATGTGCTCGGCCCGTATGCCGCCCGGACGGGCCTTGAGGCGGGCGTCGTCACCGAACTCGGCCCGGACGCCTTCCAGGCGGTACTTCGCAGTGGTGAATTGATCAGTGTGGCGCGCTCGGGATTCAGCTGGGCACGGCGCCTGATCGACGCCAACAGCCGAGGACCTGCGCCGGCCAGCGCGGCGGACGTGGTTGTGCGTGGCGACCTCATCTGGCTGAAGGACACACCCGATGGCTGGACGCTGTCGCAAATTCCGGACATACAAGGCGCGCTCGTCGCGATGCAACCGACGACAGGCGCCGTGAAGGCAATCGTTGGCGGCTTCGACTTCGCAACCAGCCAGTTCAACCATGCCTTGCAGGGCGGCCGCCAACCCGGTTCCGGCTTCAAGCCATTCGTCTATTCCGCCGCACTCGACAGCGGCATAACCCCAGCCACGATCTTCATGGATGCGCCCCTCGTATTCGAAGACGCGAACCTTGAGACAACCTATCGCCCCAAAAATGACGGTGCGCGATTCAACGGGCCCACGCGCCTGCGCGAAGCGCTCTACCGTTCCATCAACCTGGTTTCGATGCGGGTTCTATTGACGGTCGGCGCCGGGAATGTAGTGGACTACGTCAAGCGCTTCGGTTTCGATTCCAGCGGCTTTCCCCGCAACACCCAGTTGGCCGTCGGCGGCGGCACCATTGCCATCACACCTGTCGAGATGGCCCGCGCCTATGCAACATTCGCCAATGGCGGCTATCTGGTGGACCCGCATATCCTCACCCGAGTACGGACGTTGACGGGCGAGGCGATCTTCGAGCCGCACTATCCCATCGTGTGCGACGACTGCGCGCCACCAGCGATCGGCGTGGTCGCGTCCGCGAACCCCGCAACACCCGCCGATGCAACTGACGCATCCGACACAGCACAGTCGCTACCGGCACCACGCGTGCTCGATGCGCGCAACGCCTTCATCATGCACACGATGCTGCAGGACGTGGTCAAGCGCGGCACCGCGGTGCGTGCGCGCAGCCTCGATCGAGGCGATCTGGCCGGTAAGACGGGCACCACGAATGAAGCCGATACGTGGTTCAACGGTTATCAGGATCAGTTGGTTGCCACGGTCTGGGTAGG
>JAQBCT010000170.1:0-3333 GCA_032124855.1 Gammaproteobacteria bacterium | reverse complement strand
GGGCCAACGACAACGTCACCCTGTTCTATGTGGAATTGTCGCGGAACTGGCGACCGTATCGCGTGATGACGCATCGAGCGAATCGTCCCGCGGATCAGGATGCGCTGGTTTACGAGGAAGCAAGCGGTGCCTTTTTCGTGGGCATCGGCAAAACCCTGTCCGATGCCTACGTGCTCATCACCGCGAGTGATCACGTCACCAGTGAGACCCATGTGATTCCCGCCGCCGCGCCGCAGACGCCGCCACAGCTCATCGCAGCGCGCCGCACGAACCACGAATACGACGTCGATCACCACGGCGAGCACTTCTACATACGGACCAACGACGCGCACAAGAATTTCCGCCTCGTGCGCGCCCCGGTGCAATCCCCGGATCGATCGTCCTGGGAAACGTTCATCGAGGGCAGCGATACGATCTACATTACAGGAGCAGATTGCTTCGCCGATTTCATGGTTATCGAACAGCGCATCGACGGCCTGGACCAGATTCTCATCCGCGACTACGCCGGCGCAGCCCAGCACTACATCGCGTTTCCAGAGAGCGCCTACGACGCCGGTCTCGGCACCAACGCGCAGTATCAAACTGACGTGCTTCGCCTCGGCTACCAGTCGATGGTGACGCCGCAGACAGTATTCGACTACGACGTAACCGGGCGCACGCTGACCACGCGCAAGGTGCGCAGCATTCCCTCAGGCTATGACCCCAGCGCGTATGTCACCGAGCGCTTGCTGGCGCCGGGACGCGACGGCGCCCAGATCCCGATCTCGATCGTGTATCGCAGGGACTTTCGTCGTGACGGGACGCAGCCGCTGTATCTGTACGGCTATGGCGCATATGGCGTGGCGATGTCGCCGCATTTCTCGTCCGCGCGCCTATCGTTGCTGGACCGCGGCTTCGCCTGCGCCATCGCACACATTCGCGGCGGCGATGAGATGGGCTATGCGTGGTACGAAGCGGGCAAACTGGAAAAGCGCAGCAATACCTTCAACGATTTCATCGACTGCGCGCGCCACCTCATCCAACAACACTACTCAGGCGCAGGATGCATCGTTGCGGCGGGCGGCAGCGCGGGCGGCACGCTGATGGGTGCTGTTGCCAATACCGCACCCGAACTGTGGGGCGCCATCATCGCTCACGTACCCTTCGTCGATGTCTTGAATACGATGCTGGACGACAGCCTGCCGCTGACGAAACTGGAGTGGCCCGAGTGGGGTAATCCGATCAAGGACAAGGCGGCATTCGAGACGATTCGCGCGTACTCGCCCTACGACCAGATCGGGCGCCACCCCTACCCGGCGATGCTCGTCACCGCCGGCTTGAACGACCCGCGCGTCACCTATTGGGAAGCCGCCAAGTACGTAGCACGGCTGCGTGCGACCAAGACCGATGCGAACCTGCTGGTGCTGAAGACCCATCTCGGGGCCGGACACGCCGGAAAATCGGGGCGCTACGATTCGCTGTATGAAACCGCAGAAGAGTATGTCTTTGCGCTGCGCGCGCTGGGGATGGCTAACTGATACGTGCGGTGGGTCGCCCTGAGCTACCGCTCGGGGCGCGAACAACGACTGTCAATTCACCAGATGCGGCACCGCAGTGTGACGCTCGGCCCGCTGCGCCTCCCGCATGCGGCGTCGAATAATGTTCTGCACGATGTTGACGGTGGTCCAGTCGTGCTCGATGGGCTTGCCACAGCCGTCGCAACTCATCGGAACGATCTCGATCACCTTGCCCAGTAACTCGCTGTAGGGCAGCCGCACGATGTGCTTGCAGCCACAACATTCGAGCCCCACTGTCGGGTCCAATCCTACGTAGTCCATTACGCGCCTGCCTCGTCCAAAAGCGACGCAGCGTGTCAGCCGAACCAGGCAAACGCCGCGATATTCGCCGTCAGCAGGGGAACCTGCGAAAGCCGTGCCAGCGGCCGACATCGGTGATCGAATTCACAAACGCGGCTTCCTGGCGCGTCCAAACGCGGCTTCCTCGCGCATGGTGCCTATACACGCGCGCGGCGCAGCGCGTCGCGGAACTGCGGCGCCGCGACATCGATCAGCGCATCGACACGCCGCGCAGCCGGCGTATCTCGCAACGCCGCGACACCAAATTCGGTCACCACCAGATCCACATCCGTACGCAGCGCCGTCACGAGGCTCACGCCTGGCACGATGCGCGAGACGTTGCCACCCCGCGCGGTGGCCGTCATCGCCACGATCGAACGACCACCACGCGCGGCTTTGGCGGAGCGCATGAAGTCCACTGACCCGCCCGTTCCCGAGATCTGCCGGCCGTCCACCTGTTCAGCATTGATCTGCCCGTACAGATCCACCTCCACCGCAGAATTGATCGACACGAAATTTTCAATCTGACGAATCACGCTGAAGTCGTGCGTATGGTCCGCGCCCCGAAAGACGACGGAGCGTTCATCGGCGAGCCACGTGTGCAGCGCGTTGCCGCCCAGCGCCATGCCGGTGATATGCAAGCCTCGGTCCAGCGATTTCGCGGCGCCGGTCATGACACCGCGCTCAATCAGCGTCCGGCCACCATCGTCGAGCAATCCCGAGTGCAACCCGAGATCGTTCTTATCCGCGAGTGCCGCGAGGATCGCCGCTGGGATGGCGCCGATGCCGGTCTGAATACAATCGCCGTCGTTGACCAGCGCCGCCACATTCCGCGCAATGGCAAGCGCCGCCGGATCCGGTTGTGGCAACTCGAATACCGGCAACGCGCGGTGCGTTTCGACGATGTAATCGAAACGGCTCTCGGCGATTCGTGGACATCCCGCCGGCGCAATGATTGCGAGGTTGAGTTCCGCCACCACACAGCGTGCACGCGCCATGGCCGCAGCCACGAAATCGACATTGGGTCCGAAGCGCAAGTGGCCGTCCCGGTCGCGAGCAACCTGCAGCAGCACGAGATCGAAACATTGACCCGCGAGGTAGTCGAATACCCCACGCATCTGCATCGGCAGAAAGTCCACACGCCCCTGCGCCAATCCGTCTGCGAGTTGCGGTGCCATGAAGAAGCACTCGAACCGCGCCTGCGGATGCACCGCCAGCAGATCGCTTCTGTTCAGCGCCGCCAGCGGAAACTGTACGAACGTCACGCCCGCCGCGCAGGCAGGTTGCGTTGCAAGCGCGGCGAGCAATCCTGTGGGCTCATTGGCTGAGCCGCCCACGTAGACGCGCATACCGGGGTGCAGCAGCGCAGGCAGATCAGTTGCTGGAATAACGGTGCCGGGCATCGTGATGGCGCAGTGGCGGGAATGCTTCGGAGTATCCATGCGGCGCATGCTTTAGGCTACAGTGATGGGCCATCCCCAAGCGGAATTGCACAACG
>JAQBCT010000169.1:0-4420 GCA_032124855.1 Gammaproteobacteria bacterium | reverse complement strand
CTGCGGACCGACACATTGGCCCACTGTTTCGGCACCTGCCCGCGCGCCACGACCCGCAGCATCGGCACATCGCTTGCCAGCACGAACTGCGCGCTGCGCCATCCCTCCACCTGTACCGGAACGATCTCACCCGCATCGATCAAATCTGCTTCGATGGCACGCTCTTCAGGTTTGGCCACCCGGCGCTCGAGCGCGCTGCTGAGCGGTCCCACGCGGCCGATGCCGGCGAATGCGACCTGTTTGCGCGCGAGAAATCGATCCGCCGCAGACGCGCTGACCGATTCCAACAGATGCAACGGCGCCACCACTTCGCTTGCCGCATAGATACGCTCAAAGCGTTCGCGGTGATGCGTCATGGCTTCGCCGACACGCCACAGGTGATACAGCGCCAGCGAGGTGTCCTTGCGCCCGCGATAGCTCGAAATTGCGGTGCGCTCGGAAGCCTTGAATTGCCGTCCGGAAACAACGCCTCCGTCGCGCAGCAGCGCGCGCATCTCTTCGACGGCGGCGCCATGGTGTCGCAGCACCTGCCGCTGGCCGGGCAGACTGCGGCTGCGCTCCATCAGCACGCGCCAGTACGGCAGCTCGTGCATCGGCCGCACCGCCAGCCAGCCGCCCCAGTCAAAGAAAGCGCGATCGTCGTAGGCCAGTGCATCGAAGAAGGTCGGCTGATAGTCGGTCACTCGGCTGTGCAGCATCAGGTCGTGGCTGCGCGCAACGATCACCAGCGGGTCGAGCTGCAGATGTTCACAGGCTTCGATTGCGCTCGCCGTGCCGGATTTACCGCGCCAGCGCCGCCCGGGCCACAACCCTTGCTTGCCGAGAATGAACCGGCGCGTGGTTTGTGCGGTGACTTCAATGGGGCTGCGCATGGGCAATGGATCAGCGGCATAGACGTTGCGTATTATTGACCGGCAGGCGCGCGAATTGGCGCCTCGGACAACCAATTCAAACGCTTGTGGGGACGATGGCAATGAATACGCGTTTTCGGTTATGCCTGGGGATCGTGTCGATATGCTTCGGGGTCGCCGCGTGTGCGAAGGACTTCTCGCTGGCGGGAACCAGCTGGCAGCTTGTTTCGCTTGGCCCCAACGGCGCGCTGGAAGGTGCCCAACCCACCCTCGCATTCGAATCGGATGGCAGAGTGAGCGGCAGCGGGTCGTGCAATAGATTCAGTGGATCGGTGACGGAGTCGGGCAAGGTGCTTCAATTCGGGCCACTTGCAACCACGAAGATGGCGTGTGACGACGCCATCAACGCCCAGGAATCGACCTTCTTCAAGGCGCTGGAACAAGCCGACTCATTTGAGGCAGGCCCGGATCAACTGTCCATCCAGACGAAGCTTTGGAGCGAACCATTGAGTTTCGTGAAAGCGGCCCCGTAGCCTGATCAAGCCCGCTGAGGGGCGGCGGCCGATTTGATTCGAGTGTGTTCTAACACCAGATGCGAAAAGGAAACGGACCAATGAAACGCACCATCAGCGGCCTCGCGGCCTCGGGAGTGATGCTTGGCGCGGCGCTCGCAGCCAGCGCATTCGCGGCAGAGCCAACCGGCGAGCAATGGCGGTACCAGACCAGCATGAATATGGCGGGCATATCGATGGATCTACCGCCGGCAGAGCAATGCCAGCGGTCCGGGCAAGCCGAAGCGCCGCCGGTGCGGGACAACTGCACGACTACCAATGTGAGCTCGCAGGGCAATACAACCCGTTTCGACGTGGAATGCGGCCCGCCCGCCCCGATGACGGGCACGGGCACCACCACGCTGACGGCTGATACCATGGACGGCACCTACACGCTGACGTCTGGTGCCGGCGCGATGAGCTTCACCGTCCATGGGACTAAGCTCGGCACCTGCACGCCGCAGTGAGGCTCTACGATAAATTCACGAAAAGGGGGGAACCATGAGCGAAGCAAAACAGAACGACGCGCCCATCGCGGATCCGTATACGCTGCCGCTGGACGCGATCGACGTCAGCGACTCGCGACTGTTCGAAGCAGATGCCTGGGGGCCGTATTTCAAGCGCTTGCGCGAGGAAGACCCGGTGCATTTCACGGAGAACGAGCTGTTCGGCCGCTTCTGGTCGGTGACGAAATTCAACGACATCATGCATGTGGATATGCATCACAAGATCTTCTCCTCCGAGCCGAACATCGTCATCGGCGACCAAGAGGAGGATTTCAAACTGCCGATGTTCATCGCGATGGACCAGCCCAAGCACGATGAACAGCGCAAGGTGGCGCAACCGGTGGTGATGCCGATGAATCTGGCCAAGCTCGAAGGCACGATTCGCGGTCGGGTGCAGACCATCCTGGATTCACTGCCCGTCGGCGAACCGTTCAACTGGGTGGATCTGGTGTCCATCGAACTCACCACCCAGATGCTGGCGTCGCTGTTCGACTTCCCGTTCGAAGACCGCCGCAAGCTCACGTTCTGGTCCGACATGGCCACGTCGAGTCCCGGCCAGGTGGGTTTCGAAGGCATCACGGAAGAAGAGCGGCAGGTCGCGCTGCTGGAATGCCTCGAGTACTTCACGCGCCTGTGGAACGAACGCGTGAACAAGCCACCCAGCGGCGACCTCGATCTGGTGACGATGCTGGCGCATGGTGAATCGACCAAGAACATGGAGCCGATGGAATATCTGGGCAATCTGGTGCTGCTGATCGTCGGCGGCAACGACACCACACGCAATTCCATCACCGGTGGTGTGCTCGCGCTCAATCAGAATCCCGCCGAATACGACAAGCTGCGCAACAACCTGGGTCTCATTCCCAATATGGTTTCGGAGATCATCCGCTGGCAGACGCCGCTGGCGCATATGCGACGCATTGCGCTGGAAGATACCGAGCTTGGCGGCAAGCAGATCAAGAAAGGCGACAAGGTCGTGATGTGGTACGTATCGGGCAATCGTGATGAGGAAGTGATCGACCGCCCCGACGATTTTCTGATCGACCGTCCGAAGGCGCGGCATCATCTGTCATTCGGCTTCGGCATTCACCGCTGCATGGGTAACCGGCTCGCCGAGATGCAGCTGCGCATTCTCTGGGAAGAGATCATGGCGCGCTTCTCACGCATCGAGGTGGTGGGCGAGGCCGTGCACATCCGTTCGAATTTCGTGAAGGGATATTCGGAACTGCCGGTGGTGCTGCATCGCGCGTGATGCAGCGCGTATCACCATGACAGCGTCGGTGATCTACGAAGAACGTGATGGCATCGCGATCCTCGCCATCAACCGCCCGGAAAAGAAGAACACGCTCACCGATGCCGTCGTGCAGGGCATTGCCGACGGCATTGATGCCGCGTCGCGCTCCAAAGATGTCGCTGCCATCGTGCTGCGTGGCGTGGGTGATACCTTCACGGCCGGCTACGATCTCACCGACCGCGGCAAATGGGATACGCCCTACGGCGCGCCCACCGTTGAGGCACGACCCGGTGCATGGGATCCCGTACGCGACTATCAGTTCATGGGTAACAACGTGCGCCGTTTCATGCGCATCTGGGAATGTCCCAAACCGGTGCTCGGCGAGATCAAGGGCTGGGCGATCGGCGGTGCGACGGATCTGGTGTTGTGCTGCGATCTGCTCTACATGGCCGACGATGCGCACATTGGCTATGCACCCAGTCGAATTTACGGCACACCGACAACCATGCTGTGGGTGTATCGGCTGGGGCTGGAACACGCCAAGCAGTTCCTGCTGACAGGACGCGCAATCGATGCCGCCACTGCCTACCGCATCGGGCTGGTCTCACAGGTCGTTCCCTGCGAGCAGCTCGCCGAGTTCATCGAAGCGGAAGCGCGGCGCTTCCAGCACATTCCGGCCAATCAGCTGGCGCTGAACAAGTTGCTGATCAACCAGGCATTCGAAAACATGGGACTGCGCACGACGCAGCTGCTGGGCACGCTGTTCGACGGCGCCACCCGACACACCGAGGAGGCGCGCCGCTGGGCCGAATCGTTTGCCGAGAAGGGATTCCGTCAGGTCATCCGTGAGCGCGACGCACCGTGGCAGGACTACGGCGAAACACCGAAGGATGGTGGTGCATGAACATCGATCTCAGCGCGCTCATCGCCACGTTGACGAACCTCGCAGCACTCACGCTCGAGTATGTGAGCCGGCCCGACACCCTCTATCAGATCGTCATCGTGGCGGTGTTGTTCGTGGGCGCGCTGTTCCTTTCGCGTCGTCTGCAGCCGGCCATCGAGGCGCGCGCGCGCGTGATCAAGGGCGACCCGAATCTGCTGCGCATCGTCATCGCGCTGCTGCGCCGCCTGCAGTGGGTTTTCTTCTGCGCCTTCGCCGGTGTGGCGACGCTGCTTGCGCAGAGCTTCAAATGGCCAGCCTCCAGCCAGCTGATTTCCAACGTATTCGTGCTGGCGCTGGCGTGGCTGTTGATCTCGGTGCTGTCGCGAACGCTGCGC
>JAQBCT010000168.1:0-6819 GCA_032124855.1 Gammaproteobacteria bacterium | reverse complement strand
GCGAAACATCGACCATGACGCCCAGATCGTTCAGGCGGCCGACCAGCACTCGACCGGCCTCGGAGAGCCCCTGCCAGTGTTCGTCGGTGTCGTAGGACGAATCAGAAAACGCATTCCACTTTGCGTGGGCCAATGTGACATAACGAATGCCGCGATCGTAGAAGTGCTGGACTGCGTCGTCACCCACCGCCATCGGCCCGCCGTTTTCCATCCCCATTGGCAATGAAATCAGTCCTGCGGCGACATTGCGTCGCACGTCAGCCACGCAGGTCGCTTTGGAAAACCGATCGGGGGTCCGCGCCACCATCCCTTCGACCTGATCGATCAACTTATCCGCCAGCACACGACCTTCCCCGGCAGCGTCCACGCCGGCCGGGATGAAGATCGACATGAAGGGTACGTTCAGTCCGCCTGCGCGCGCGCGCGGATAGTCAAAATCTCCAGAAACGGTGGCTTGCGTGACGTCATCGCCACCGCGCTCCACACGATATGGCACGTCGATATGTGTATCGACAATGATGGCGTCGTATGCGATGTCGAGGGCTGCGCGCTGCGGATTCGCGGGCGGCGCTGCACACGCCGCAAGCGCAGCGAGCCCGATTCCATAGAGAAGTCGTAACGGGTGAATTAACATCGGCGCGACATTACCACGCCCCATACGACAAAGGAGCCGGCATGACTGTGCGCACAGTGGCGACAGGATTGCGCTTCCCTGAAGGCCCTATCGCCATGCCCGATGGTTCGGTGATTCTCGTTGAGATCGCGCGAGGCACCCTGTCGCGCGTTGCCCCCAACGGGGGCGTCGAGGTGATCGCACAACTCGGCGGGGGTCCCAATGGCGCCGCCATCGGGCCGGACGGCGCGTGTTATGTCTGCAACAACGGCGGCTTCAAATGGATCGAACGCGGCGACCGCCTCTACCCGGGTGAACAGCCCGACGACTATCGCGGCGGGAGCATTCAGCGGGTCGACTTGAAGACGGGCGCGTTCACGACGTTGTATGACCGTTGCGACGAACGCGCATTGCGCGGACCCAACGATATCGTCTTCGATCGCCAGGGTGGCTTCTGGTTTACCGACCATGGCAAAACCCGGGAACGCGAACGCGATCGCACTGGGGTTTTCTATGCCCAACCAGACGGCAGCCGGATCACCGAAGTGATCTTTCCGCTGGAGGGCCCCAATGGCATTGGCCTAGCGCGTGACGAGAACGAGCTGTACGTGGCGGAGACCATGACCGCGCGACTGTGGGCATACCCCATCATCAGCCCGGGCGAGGTGGGCCGGGAACGGCGCCTGTTGCGTGGCATCGACGGATTTCATCTCTACGATTCACTCGCGGTGGATGGCGCTGGCAACATCTGCGTTGCAACGCTCGTGAACGGCGGCATATCCGTTTTGTCACCCGCGGGTGCCGAGGCGCGTTTCGTGAGTATTGCCGATCCGCTGACTACCAATATCTGTTTCGGCGGACTCGATCTACGCACGGCTTTCGTCACGGCCTCGTCGACCGGCGCATTGCTGTCCTTCGCCTGGGATGGTCCCGGTCTGCCGTTGAATTTCCTCAATCACTAACCCCAGATACCTGGAAGGATGTTCCGACGATGGCGTATCTCGATCGCGACGGCGTGCAGATCTATTACGAGATCCATGGAAGCGGACCACCACTGCTATTGAGCCACGGTTACAGCGCGACCTCGGCGATGTGGACGCCACAACTTGCCGTGCTGGGTGCGTCTCATACGTTGATCATCTGGGATATGCGCGGTCACGGTGCGAGTGACAGCCCCGACGATCCGGCCGCGTATTCGCAGGGCCACACGGTGGCGGATATGGCGGGCCTGCTCGATCTTGCTGAGGCACCCAGCGCAGTGATCGCCGGATTATCGCTGGGCGGCTATATGTCGCTGGCGTTCTACGTCGCGCATCCCACACGGGTCCGTGCGCTGATGCTGTTCGACACCGGGCCTGGGTATCGAAGCGATACAGGTCGCGACGGGTGGAATCGCACCGCCGAACAACGCGCCCGGCAACTTGAAGCCGAGGGACTCGCGGCACTCTCGGGCAGCAACGAGGTAGCCGTGGCGCGGCACCGATCGGCCCAGGGACTCGCGCATGCGGCGCGGGGAATGCTGGCCCAGCGCGATGGTGAAGTGATGGCACAGCTCGCCGGAATCGGCGTGCCGACGCTTGTGCTGGTGGGCGCACTCGATCAACCCTTCCTCGGCGCGACAGACTACATGGCCAAAAAGATTCCTGGCGCCAGCAAGGTGGTGTTGGACGCCGCGGGGCACGCCTCGAATATCGACCAACCGCGCGCATTCAATGCCGCAGTGGCCGGGTTTTTAGGCGGTCTTTAGCGGGCGCCGGGCGCGCGTACCCATCGGCAAAACTATCGGGTAGACTCCGAGCCAGTTGCGCCGCGGCAACCGCGGTTCGGCCAATGAACAATCGAATACAGGGCAATGGAGGGGAAGGTGCGTCGACGTTATTCCAGCCAGTTGGACGAGGGTGATGAACAGATCAACCTGACGCCGATGCTCGACGTCGTGTTCATCATGCTGATCTTTTTCATCGTCACCGCGACCTTCGTCAAGGAATCCGGGCTCGATGTGACGCCGCCCGATGTCGACAAGCCCAAAACCATCGATCCCGATAAGAAGAGCATCCTCGTGAAGATCACGTCGCGCGACCGCATCGTCATCGCGCAGCGCGATGTCGACTGGCGCAACGTGCGTGCGAATATCGAACGACTGCACGCCGAGAATCCGGAGGCGCCGGTCATCATTCAGCCCGACCCGCAATCCACCACCGAGGCGATGATCCACATCATGGACTCCGCGCGCCAAGCCGGCGTCTACGCCGTGTCACTGGCTGCCGCCTCGGCGGGTTAGGCAGAACATTCCCTTGCTGAAGGCCGGCATGTCCGGCCTTTTTTTTGCGAACGTCTGGGGCGCTCATGCATTGGATCGATCTTCGTTCGGATACGGTGACACAACCCACCGCCGCGATGCGCGAGGCGATGCACCGTGCGGTGGTGGGCGACGATGTCTACGGCGAAGATCCAACGGTTGAGTCGCTCGAGGGCATGGTGGCACAACGACTCGGATTCGCGGCCGGCCTGTTCGTGCCGAGCGGCACGATGTCGAATCTCGCGGCGCTCCTGACTCACTGCGGGCGTGGCGATGAATATATTGCGGGCCAGGATGCGCACACGTATCGGTTCGAAGGCGGCGGCGCCGCAGCGCTTGGGTCCATCCAGCCGCAACCATTGCCTTTCGGCAGCGATGGCACCTTGGACCTCGATCTCGTCGCTGCAACGATTAAGCCGGATGATATGCACTTCGCACGCACGCGCCTGCTGTGTCTTGAGAATACGCAAGCCGGAACACCGCTTCCGTTGGACTATCTGGCGCGTGCACGCTCGCTGTGCGATCGGCACGGATTGCTGCTGCATCTTGATGGTGCACGCATTTTCAACGCCGCCGTAGCGCACGGCGTGCCAGTCGATACCTTGACGCGTGGCTGCGACAGCGTGTCTGCGTGTCTGTCGAAAGGATTGGGCGCCCCTGTCGGCTCGGTGTTGTGCG
This sequence comes from Gammaproteobacteria bacterium, assembly GCA_032124855.1. Lineage (GTDB taxonomy): Bacteria > Pseudomonadota > Gammaproteobacteria > Pseudomonadales > Azotimanducaceae > DATJGR01. The sequence continues at coordinate 3,229 of JAQBCT010000168.1, read as the reverse complement.
GCACAACGGATTTCGTGCACCGGGCGCGACGCTGGCGCAAGGTGCTGGGCGGCGGCATGCGCCAGGCCGGCGTGATCGCCGCAGCCGGCATCCACGCATTGCAGCACCATGTGCAGCGGCTGGCAGATGACCATCGCCACGCCGCGATGATCGCTGCGGCATTGAACGAACTGCCGTTTTCTGCGGGCGCCGCTCGTTGCGCGACCAATATGGTATTTGTCGAGTTGCCGGCTGCTGATCTGAAACACCTCGTCGCTCACCTGGCGCAACACCGGGTGAAAATTCGCGGCGCCCGCTGGGTGCTGCATCTCGACATCGATGGTGCCGCAGTGGCGCGCGTGATTGATGCGGTGCGCGCCTATACCCCCGTGCCGGCATAGACCAGGCCGACAATTGCCCCCGTTACACAGGTCACTATAGTTCCTGATATCAATGTCTTAGGCGCTAATACTAATAATTCACTTCGCCGTTCCGGCACCAGCGCGGCAATGCCCCCAAGCATGATCCCCAGGCTGCCGAAGTTGGCGAAACCGCACAGCGCGTAGGTGAGGATGATGCGGCTGTGCGCCGACAGCGCATCCGCAGGCAAGCCGCCGAGCTGGATGTACGCCACCAGTTCATTGAGCACGAGCTTGGTACCGAGCAGAGCACCACCCTGACTGGCTTCAGCCCACGGGATACCAATGAGCCACGCGACCGGCGCAAATATCCAACCCATGATGCGCTCCAGCGTCAGCGCTTCGCCTCCCACCACGGCCCATGCAATCAGCAGGTTCACTAGCGCAATGAGGCTGACCAGCGCGATCAGCATCGCGCCCACGTTGATGGCCAGACGCAGTCCGTCGGTGGTACCGCGTGTGATTGCATCCATCATGCTGTCGTATTTCAGGGCGTCGGCCAGATCCCCGCCAGAAGTGGTTTCGTTGGACGGAATAATGATTCGCGCGACCGTGATCGCCCCGACTACATTGACCACGGAGGCTATGAGGATGTGGCCCAGCGCACCGCTGAGGACGTTCTGCAATACATTGGCATACAGCACCATGATCGAACCTGCCACCGTGGACATGCCGCAGGTCATCACCGTAAAGAATTCTGAGCGCGTCAGATTCTTCAGATACGCGCGGATCACGAGCGGCGTTTCCACCATGCCAAGAAAGACGCTCGATGCCCCGGCGACACCCACCGCTCCACCCACGCCCAGCGAGCGTCGCAGCACCCAGGCGAAGCCCCGGATCACCTGCGGCAGGATGCGCCAGTACCACAGCAGCGCCACCAGCACGCTGAAGACGATGATCTGCGGCAGGATGCGGAACGCGAAGATGTACAACGGATTGTCGGCGATGCTTTGAAACGGCGGCGCCGCACCACCGAGAAAGCCGAATACGAACGAGGTGCCCGCGCGAGTGGCTGATTCGATGCCGTACACCGCATGGTTGGCCAGCAACAGCGCGTCGCGGATGTAGGGTAAGCGCAACAGCGCGGCCGCCAGCGCGAACTGAATCGCGATTCCAACAAAAACGCTGCGGGCGCTGACGCCGCGCCGGTCTTCGCTGACAAGCCAGGCAAAGCCGAGCAGCACCGCGATCCCCAACAATGCCTGCATGCCGCGTGTCCATCAAAAGGGGCTAGTGTAGCGGCGCGCATCGGCGCGCGGCAGCGCAAATCCAACATTAATGTGATGGGGAGGAACCGGTTTGAGCGATGCCGTCGAAGCCGATACTATGCCAGCGCCCTTCCCAACTGCGCGATCATGACAGCGGGACAAATCATACTTCTCAACGGCTCATCGAGCGCGGGTAAAACCACGCTGGCGCATACGCTGCAGCAACTGCTCGATGAACCCTGGCATCACATTGCGCTGGATCAATTTCGCGATGGGATGGGCGGCCGCTATCGAGGGCTCAACTCACCGCAAGGAACGCCCGGCGCCCGGGGCCTCAATGTAGTGCCGGTGGACCACGACGGCGAACGTGTCACCGAGGTACGTTTTGGCGACCTCGGCAAACAGGTATTGCGGGGTATGCGGCGTGCCATCGCCGCCTTCGCCGGTGAAGGCAATAACGTCATCATCGACGATCTGATGTTCGAGCCCGACTTTCTATTCGACTACGTCGAAGCCCTGACCGGCCTGGATGTGCTGTTCGTTGGCGTGCGCTGTTCACTCGAGGTGGTCAACGCCCGCGAAGCGAAGCGTCCTGGCCGATTCCCCGGCACGGCCACATCTCATTTCCATTGCGTCCACCGCCACTGCGTCTACGACATCGAGGTCGACACGTCCCAGTCATCGCCACGGCTGTGTGCACAGCAGATCGTCGAACGAATTGCCCAGGGCGGGCCACCCACCGCATTCGATACATTGCGCGCGCGTCGCCGCAAGAATTGACCCCGGCAGGCACGAGCTGGCGCGCCCTACCCCTCGCGTTGTAGCGCCGCCTCGACCAACAACATCCGGTCGTTGCCGAAATACATATCATCGCGGTCGATGAACATCGTTGGTGAGCCGAATCCACCGCGCTCGATCAGCTCATCCGTATTATCGCGCAGACGATCTTTGTATGGCGCGGACGCGATTTTGTCGAAGAACTCGTCCACCGGAAGCCCGCACGCAGAAACGATATCCCGCAGCACGTCTTCCTGTGAAATGTCTGCGAGGTCACCCCAGTAGCGTTGAAAAACGCGCCGTGCGTAGGCCTCGAACGAATCGTGCTCCATGGCAACGAACGCACCGCGCATGGCCTTGACACTATTGACCGGAAAGACGGGCGGCGAGCCGATCGTTACGCCGACATAGCGGGCCCAGTCGCGCAGATCCTTGCCGTAATAGCGCGCCTTCGCCGGCACAGGGTTGGCGCGGTTTTCATACACGCTCGAATTCACCTTGTTGAAAACTCCGCCCACGAGGATAGGCCGCCACTCAATGGCGAACTCGACGCGTTGATTGAGCCGCTGGACACTTTCGAAGGCGAGATAGGTCCATGGGCTGGAACAATCAAAGAAGAACTCGAGCGTGCGCATGTCGCGATTCCCCGGCTAAAGCACGCAGCTTAATTTGTTGACAGCGATACGCAAAGCGGGTGACATGACCCGCTCCCCCGCTGGATGGAATCGCAGATGAAGTTCACCTGGTTCAATCTCATGCCGTGGCCGTACCTGCCCGATGATTTTCGCGAGAAGTATCGTTCCGTGTGGGTCGATATCCCCTCTACACTTTACGATCCGATGAAGG
>JAQBCT010000167.1:0-7865 GCA_032124855.1 Gammaproteobacteria bacterium | reverse complement strand
CCTCGGCGCGTTCCAGGGCCGCCGCTGCAAGCTCAAACATCGGCACCTCGTTGTCGCCGCTGTAGCTGGGCAGGATGATGAACGCTTCGGCCAGTCCCACGTAGGCGCGGCCAAATTGGGGGTCGCGTTCAATGGCTGCGTTGAACAATTCAATGCTGCGATTAATCGGCGCGGCGCCGCGGCGCCGCAGCATATGGCGCGCCTGGAGAAATTCTGTGAACGCCGCAATATCCGGTGTATCCGGCGCGGCGGCGATTGGATCGAGTCTGGCGGCGAGCGTCGCGGCAATCGCCTGGGATATTTCACTCTGCGTTCTGAAGATGTCGGCGAGCGCGCGTTCGGGATAGCTCTCGGACCACAACTGAAGGCCCGTATTGGCGTCGATCAGCTGCGCCGTCACTTTGATTCGATCGTCCTTCTGCCGCACGCTGCCCATCAGCAGCGAGCCTGCGTTAAGGGCCGTGCCGATACTGCTCACGGTGTCGTGCGTGTCTTTGAAGCGCGTTGACGACATGCCGGGGATGACCCGCAGTCCGTCCACCCCGTTCAATGAGATTCTGATTTCATCGGCGAGCCCGTAGCCGAATACTTCGCCATCACCCGGCGGCGTGGCAAACGGCAACACGGCTACCGTGCGCACATCGAGCGCGGGGGAGGTTGGCGCGGGGGTGTAGCGCACCACCAGCGCGACCACCACCAGCAGCAGCGCCGCACCCACGAGCCACAATCTGCTGCGACGCGCGGGCGGTGGCGTCGCCACAGGCGGTTCGACGTCGGGTTCAACGGCGGGCTCAACGGCGTCGACGAGCGGTCGCACAGCTGCAACCAGTCGATAGCCGAGCCGCGGAATCGTCTGGATATAGCGCGGTTCCTTGGCGTTGTCGCCCAGGTGCGAGCGCAGCATCGATATGTCGCGCGACAGTACTTCGTCGGAAACGATGCGGCCGCGCCACACCACCTGCGCGAACTGATCGCGGCTGACCACCGAACCGCCGCTGCGCGCCAGACACACCAGCACCGCCATCACCTTGGGCTCGAGCCGAATGGTTTCCTGCGGCCCCTTCAGCGTGCCTTGCCGGGGCAATGCCTCGAATTCGCCGACGCGAAATCCTTCGTCGAGATCAAATGCATGACCATCTTCCGAGGGCGGGGTCGCTTCACTCATGCGCGTTGCCTGTAGGTCTATAGTCCGCCAGTCGCCAACAATTTCTCTATGGCGCGTGCAACTCCCGCTTCATCGTTTCGCAACGTCACGGTCGTCGCCGCCGCCTTCACTTCGGCCTCCGCCTGTCCCATCGCCACGGATGCGCCAGCCACGCGAAACATCTCGATATCGTTCTCGGCATCGCCGAATGCAACCACGTCGCGCGGCGCAATCTCCAGGTGTCGACACGCCGCATTCAACGCCGCACCTTTCGTGGCCGTGCCTGCAGTGAGCATCAGAATGACCTTGCCGTTTGGGCCGATGGAGTCGAAGAAATGCACCCGGTTTCGAAAGCGCGGCTGCAGTTCGGCGCGAATGCGCGCAATCACGCTGCCACCCTGGATGGCGGCGACGCGCGGCAGCGATTCCGCGGCGCCTGAGAGTTTGCGCACCCAGCGCATTTCCGGCATCAACAGCTTGGCATCGGGTTCGCCGTCGAGTTTCAGCAATACCTCGTCGGCAACGGTGACGGTTGCGATACATCGATCCTCATCGCACAAGGCGTAAAGCTCGGCGACGAAATCCGACGGCAGACGTTCATCAAAAATATCGCGCTTCGTGTCCTGCAGGTATACCTGCGCACCCGAACAGGCGATGACGGGCCCGTGGATCTCGAGCTGCTGCGCAACACGCAATGCCATCTGGTGCCAGCGCGCCGTGGCGATGATGATCTTCATTCCGGCATCGCGCGCCGCACGCACGGCGGTGATGTTGTCTTCCGGGATGCGCTCGCCCACCAGCAGCGTGCCATCGAGGTCGATAGCCAAAGCTTTGAAATTCATGAATCCCCCTTCCAGCCGGGTCAGTTTCGACATTGCCCGGCACGCTTACAAGTGCGTCGAGCCCGGACGACGGGTTAGGCTAAACCATCGACGACCCCGGAGTACGGACGTGACAGTGATCAAGACCCTCATCATTCTGTTGCTTGCAGTGACTTTCATCATCGCGACGGTGTTGATCGTCGGCAGTCTCTGGTCTCTGGATTGGCAGCGCAGCCATCGTGAAGCGGCAGCCGCACTGCCTCGCTTCGACGCCGATTCAACCGACGGATTGGTGATGATCGAAACCAACGGCATGCAGTTTCGCGCGCGCATCGCCGGGATGCACAACCCCGGTCCCGGCGTCATTCTTCTGCACGGATTTCCGGAAACGTCGGCTATGTGGGATCCGCTCATCGCTACGCTTGCGGGTCACGGCTTTCGCGTCGTGGCATTCGATCAGCGGGGCTACAGCCCCGGCGCGCGTCCCGCCGAAACGAATGCGTACGCGATTGATCAACTGGTCAGCGACGTCTACGCAGTGGCCGCCACAGCAGGGTTTCCACAGTTTCATCTGGTGGGTCACGATTGGGGTGCGGCCGTCGGCTGGGCGGCCGCCATCGGTCAGCCGGTTCCTTTGCTGTCCTACACCAGCCTTTCAATTCCGCATGTCGCGGCATTCGCCGACGCGCTTGACCAGGACCCCGACCAGCAGCGACGCAGCCGCTACATGATGCTGTTCCGCACGCCCTGGCTGCCTGAAGTGCTGTTCACTTTCAACCGCCTGGCGTTGATGAACGCGGCGATGTACGGCTCGATGTCGCAAGCCCAGCGCGACGAATACAACACCGTATTCGCCGAGCCCGGCGCGCTGACGGGCGCCCTGAACTGGTACCGCGCGAACAACTCCTTTGCAACGGCGCCGATGCCGCCAGTGACCGTGCCAGTGCTGTTCATCTGGGGCAACCAGGACCCTGCGGTTGGCGCAGCGGGTGTCGCCGCCCAGCACAAGTACATTACCGGGCCATTTGAATCCCACGAGCTCGACGCGGGACACTGGCTGATGGAAGAGGCTACCGATGAAGTTGCTGCGATTGTGCTGGCATTTCTGCAAGCCATCGAACAGACCCCTGCAACCCCGCTCAACGATGAGGCGGGTTAACAATGGATCTCAAGGTGCTGTTGACCGTATTCGCCACCGTCTTCATCGCCGAGCTGGGCGATAAAACCCAGCTCGCCACGCTGCTGTATGCAGCTGATCGGGAAGTGGATAAGTTCACGGTATTTCTGGGCGCGGCGGCAGCGCTCATCACCACATCAGCCATCGGTGTGCTGGCGGGCGGCTTCATCGCCCAGTTCATCAGCGAACGCGTGCTGGCCTACGCCGCCGGCACCGGCTTCATCCTCGTGGGGTTGTGGACGATCGTCCGGGCTTGAACGCGCGAAAACGGATAGGGGGGCAGCGTGCGATGCCTCACAGCAGAAGCACGAGGATGCCACCCACCAGCAGGCAAACGCCGAGGTAGTCCCAGCGCCGGATCCGCTCTCGAAACAGCACCAGCGATACGAAAAAAGTGAATACCAGCTCGATCTGGCCCACGGCCCGCACGTACGCCGCCTGCTGAATCGCCATGGCGGCAAACCACGCGGCGGAGGCCGCCATGCCGGATGCGCCAACGACCAGCGCCAGCCGCCACGCGCGCAGCGCCTTGAGCAGTTCGGCGCGATCGAATATTGCGAAGTAAACGCCCATCGCCAGGGTCTGAAAGATCGTGACCCAGATCTGCGTATAGGCCGCGCGCATCACGAAACCGGTATCCGGCAGCGCGAGCGCGGCGCCACGATAGGAAACGGCCGATAGCGCAAACAGCGCACCCGCCAACAGACCGATCCATGCCGACGGCGCAACCCACCTGCGCAGCTGCGCGGCGGTTCGTTGCGCGGGCGCGGACAGTACGAATACGCCGACCAGACTCACCGCGATGCCGATGCCGGCAGTGACGCTGACCTGATCACCCAGCAGCAACGCGCCAAACAGAACCGCCTGCACTGTATCCGTCTTCGAGAATGCCGTACCCACCGCAAAGTTCCCCAACGCAAAGGAGCGGATCAGGCAGAACGTAGCGCCGATCTGCGTGGCGCCACCAAGCACGCCATAGGCGATGAACGATGCATTGGGCGATGGCAGCGGGAGTCCCGCGACGCCATTGAGCATCACCACGTAGAGCACCACGAACGGCACCGCATAGAGGAAGCGGATATAGGTGGCACCGGCCGCGGAGAGTCGGTCGGTGAGATAGCGCTGCAAAGCGGAGCGCACGTTCTGAAAGAACGCCGCCGCAACGGTGATCGCGACCCAGATTTCCATCGGTGTTTGCTTCGACGAGGCGGCGAATCGTAATGTAGCTCGCCACGTTACTCACGAGAAATCGCGCCATGTACGTTCCCGCCGACTTCGCTGTGACCGATCGCGAATTTCAGCTGGACCTGCTGCAACAGCTACCGTTCGGCCTGCTCACCACTGTCACGCAGGGGCGCATCGACACGAGCGCTATTCCTTTTCTCCTCGACCGCAACGCCGCTGCGCTGTTCGGCCATCTCGCGCGCGCGAATCCGCAATGGCGCTCGCTGACGCAGGCGAGCGACCTGACCGTCACGCTCGTCGGTCCGAACACCTACATTTCACCTTCCTGGTACAGCACGGCGAACAGGGTTCCGACTTGGAACTACGTCACCGTCGTAGTGCGCGGCCGCGTCGAACTGCTCGATGACCCTGTGCAGCGTCTCGAGCTCGTGGACCGGTTGAGCGCGCACCACGAGCGCGACCTGCCGCATCCCTGGACGTCGGACAAGCTCGCCCTCCAGACGCGCGACGCCCTGCTGAATGCCATCGTTGCGTTTCGCATTGACATCGACTCGATCGAGGCGAAGGTCAAGCTCAGTCAGAATCGGACGCAGGAAGAGGTCCGGGCAGCGGCGGCGCAGCTCATCGCGCGTGACGGCAGCAGTGCCGAACGGGAAATCGCGCGCATGATGCTCGCGCATTCGGGTTGAACGGCTCTTCATCGCTGCGCGTAACTGCGGATCCGCTCATCCCGTGCCGACAACCAGACAAATCGCGCTGCAAGAATCACGGCCACCAGCACGAGGCCCAGGATCAGCCCGATCCAGAAGCCGCGCACACCCAGCGCCGGCACGCCGAACCCGAATCCCAGCGCCGCGCCAACCGGCAACGCGAATGCCCAGTACGCGAGTAACGACACGAGCAAGGGCGTACGCGTGTCCTTGTAGCCACGCAGGACGCCGATGACCACTGCCTGCGTGTCATCGAAGATCTGATAAATCGCAATCAATACGAGCAACTCGATCGCAACAGCGATCACGCCGGCGTCGCTCGAGTAAAGCAGCGGGATCTGATGGCGCGCCAACATGACCAGCGCCGCGGCGAGGACGGCGAATATCAGCGCTGCGACGATGGCCACCTTGCCCGCAATCTTCGCCCGTACCAGATCGTTGGCGCCGACGTTATAGCCCACGCGCACCGTGGCCGCCGTACCAATGGCCAACGGAATCATGAAGGTGAGCCCACCCACATTCGAGGCGATCTGATGTGCGGCCACCGCATCGACCCCCAGCCGCCCGATCAACAGCGTAATGCAGGAGAACACGGCCATCTCCACGAACATGGTTGCGCCAATCGGTAAGCCGAGCCGCAACAGACGCAGCATTTCTCGCACGTCAGGCCACGCGAAGCGTGCAAAAAGCCCGATCCGTCGCATGCGTGAGAACGACACCACCGCGAGCATCGCGACGAGTTCGAACCACATCACCAGCGCGCTCGATACTCCGCAGCCGACACCCCCCATTGCGGGGATGCCAAAACCGCCGTGGATAAACAGGAGATTCAGCGGGACCTTGAGCAGCAGTCCGACCAGCGCAATGACCATCGCCGGCGTGGTCCACGACATCCCCTCGCAGAGATAGCGAAGCGCGAAATAACCGAGTACCGGCAGCATGCCCCAGCGCAGCGCGCCGACGTAGCCCACGGCCACAGGAATGGCGGCCGGGTCCACGCCGACGAAATTCAGCAACGCCTCGCAATAGCCCAGCAGTAGTAGCGTCGCAACGCCGCCGGCAGCAGCGAGCCATAACGCCTGGCGAATGACGCCGCCGATCTGCGATTCGCGACGCGCGCCGTGCAACTGCGATACGGATGGGGTCACCGACATGATGACGCCTGACATGAACAGCATCAGCGGCCAGAACAGATTGCCACCCAACGCGACCCCTGCCAGGTCTGCTGCACTTACACGGCCCGCCATGATGGCGTCGGCAACACCCATCCCCATCTGAGACAGCTGTGTCACGATCATCGGCACCGCGAGCGCGGTGAGCGAACCGAACTCGGATCGCGCCAGCGCACGCGACGCAACCGGATCGTCCGCGATGGCGCGGGCAGGTTCGTTCATGGCGGGTATTCCAGGGCAGGTTGCTGATTCTAGCTGATTGGCGGTTGTGCCTTGATCGATGCGATCTCATCGTTGACCGGAACTCGATAGGCAGCCTCGATGGCACCGATTCATTGTTTCGAATTCCCATGTGCACTAGAACTCTTATACTGGCGCTCGCCACGCTGATTCGTGACACCGTTAAACAAGAGGACTAGACGCCATGGACCTGAAACAGAGTAAAACGCTCGGCAATCTGAAGGACGCATTCGCCGGGGAATCCCAGGCAAATCGCCGCTACCTGTACTTCGCCGCCAAGGCTGACGTCGAAGGTGAGAATGATGTTGCTGCGGTATTCCGTTCCACCGCCGAAGGCGAAACCGGTCACGCGCACGGGCACCTGGAATATATGGAAGCCGTGGGCGACCCGGCCACCGGTCTTCCCATCGGCAATACGTCGAAGAATCTGAAGGCCGCCATCGCCGGTGAAACCCACGAGTACACCGATATGTACCCCGGCATGGCGAAAACGGCGCGCAGCGAAGGCTTCGATGAAATCGCAGATTGGTTCGAGACGCTGGCGAAGGCCGAACGCTCGCATGCCAATCGCTTTCAGAAAGCCCTCGACGCGATGGCCTGAGCGCGCCCGCTCCTTCCACACCCCGGCGTTTGCGCCGGCGGGCTGGCAACAACCCAGGGGTCGCATCACGACCCCTTTTTTTCACCCGACCCATGAGGATCTGATGGCCGGCGTTCGCGAAGGCAATCTCGAGGCACCCAGGCGCAGCCCGCTCGACTGGCAGAACCCGGAGTTCTACGCCGAGCAGCCGCTGTATGAAGAACTGGAACGGGTATTCGATATCTGTCACGGCTGTCGGCGCTGCGTGAGTCTGTGTGATTCCTTCCCCACGCTATTCGAACTGGTGGATGAATCACCCACGCTCGAAGTAGACGGCATCCCCAAGGCCGACTACACCAAGGTGGTGGATCAATGTTATCTGTGCGATCTGTGTGCCGAGACGAAATGCCCGTACCTCCCACCACACGAATGGGCCGTCGACTTTCCGCATCTGATGCTGCGCGCCAAGGCCCACCGCTTCCGCAACAACGACGTGCGCTGGCGCGACCGGTTGATCACCAGCACGGATAAGATATTCAACGTGCTGTCGACACCGGGTGTGAGCCAGGCGGCCAATGCCGCAATTGGCAGCGCGCCCTTGCGTAAACTGGCAGACAAGACCATTGGCATCCACGCCGATGCACCGGTGCCCCCCTTTCACACCCGCACGCTCATTCGTCGACTGAACGCGCAGCAGGATGTGACCCAGCCCATCGCGGCAACCGAGAAGACGCGCGGCAAGGTCGCGTTGTATATCACCTGCTACGGCAATCACAATGAACCGGGCGTCGTTGAAGATATGGTGGTGGTGTTCATGCACAACGGCATCAGCGTGC
>JAQBCT010000166.1:0-5789 GCA_032124855.1 Gammaproteobacteria bacterium | reverse complement strand
TGCAGCTCCACGCCAGCGCAGCCGTCGCTGCGCGCGCCCACCAGTTCAATCACCGCGGGGCCGTGGTTGACGATCTCGAAATATCCCGCCGCTGCCGGCGCGCCGGGTGGCGCGGCACGAATCCATGCATCGGAGACTTCGATTGCGTCACGGGGGCCGCACCCGCTCAGGCACAGCGCGAATATCCTCACGAGGACACGATGGCTGCGCGTGCTCATGGTTCAACCCAGGCTATTTCGAGCAACTCCACACGTGGCGGTGAGCCGAGGGTGAGCTCGGCGCGAATGCGTCGCTCGCCGTGTCCGGTTGCCATCTGCTGGTAAATCCAACGGCCCTCCGCATCGTTGCGGGCGCGGATCACCACCCACGCGTCGGCTTCCTTGGCGCGCGCGCCGAGCGCACGCAGCTGTTGTGCCAGCGCTGGATCGTGTTGTGAAAGCTGCGCCGTATCGAGCGGCGTGGCCTGGCGCCTGGCACTGCTGCGCAATTCGATGACAGCCTCGGTTTCAGCGATGCCCGGGCGCGCGGCATCGACGATGCGGGCGCGTTCCAGCATCGAGCGGGCCACCGCGTACTGACCACGCTGCGCGGCCTGATCGCCGAGGCTGATGTAGCGGTCTGCAACGCGACCCAGGCCATGCAGCGCGGCGGGGTGATCGGGCGCCACCAGCAGCGCGGCGCGGTAGTAGTCGTAGGCGCAATCGTCGATCGGCGTCAGCAGACGCTCCTCGGCCAGCGCGCGATCGCCTTCGTCGAGCAGCAGGTCCAGCCGATCCTCGTCGATTGTCGGGGTTGGAGGCGGCACCACCCGCGCTGGCGGTGCCGCGGCGGGTGGCGTGGGTGGCGCCGCGATGAGGTCCGGCACGGGGGTGGACTGGCAAGCCATCAGGCCCCCCACCAAAGCGGCGCCCACGAACGCCTGGCGCAGTACGAAGCGAACCTGTTTGGGGAGAGTTGGCATTGATCCCGCGGACTTCGTCACGCCTGTTGCGACGCGCACCTTATAGCGATCGGGGAGACAGTTACAATGCGGTGCCAGCCCCCGGATGTCGCCATGCCCCAACACGGACGTTTGCTCCTGCTTTTGGCTGCCTTTGCGGCATGTGCCGCCCTCGCCGCCGACCTGAAGAAAGACTTCTCGCACCTGCTGGATGACGAACCGGAATTCCTCAAAGTGGACGAGGCATTCGTGTTCTCTGCCGAGCTCGCCAGCGACGGCAGCCTGCGCGCGCAGTGGCAGATGCCGGATGGCTACTACCTGTACCGACACCGTTTCGGTTTCACGGTGCCCGATGGCAGCGCCTTTGCCCTGGGCGAGCCGGAGATGCCGCCTGGAAAGACCAAGGTGGATGAATACTTTGGCGAGGTGCAGGTGTACTACCACTCGGTAGCGATCCGTGTGCCGGTCGCGCATGTCGCCTCCGCATCAGCCGCCGACGTCTTCGAGGCAACCATTACTTATCAGGGCTGCGCCGATCGCGGCCTGTGCTATCCGCCGGAGACCAAGCGCGTCGCATTTGCCGCGGACGCCGTCCCGGTCGCCGCTGCGTCCACGGGCAGTGCCAGCGCAGCGCGGGTTGATGAGGAGAAAACCGAGGAACAGCAGTTGGCCGGCCTGCTCGCCGACGGTAATTTCCTCTTCGCACTCGGCCTGTTCTTTCTCGCCGGCGTTGGTCTCGCCTTCACGCCGTGCGTGCTGCCCATGGTGCCGATTCTGTCCAGCATCATTGTCGGCCAAGGCGCGTCCGTTACGCGCGCTCGCGCCTTTACACTGTCGTTGGCGTATGTGTCTGGGATGGCGGTGACCTATGCGGTCCTCGGCGTCCTGGTGGGTCTGTTCGGTGCGAGCATGAATCTGCAGGCCGCACTGCAGTCGCCCGCGGTGTTGATCAGCTTCGCGATTGTCTTTGTTGTGCTGTCGTTCTCCATGTTTGGGTTCTACGAACTGCAGTTGCCGCAGGCGTGGCAGAACCGCGTGAACGCGCTGTCGCAGAATGTCCGCGGTGGCGAACACGTCGGCGTGGTCATCATGGGCTCGCTTTCGAGCCTCGTCGTATCGCCATGTCTGTCGGCGCCATTGGCCGGCGCGCTGATCTACCTCAGTTCCACCGGGGATGCGTGGCTGGGTGGCAGCGCGCTGCTTGCGCTCGGTCTCGGCATGGGCGTGCCGTTGCTGGTGATTGGCGCCAGCGGCGCCCATCTGTTGCCGCGCGCCGGCGCGTGGATGGACAACGTCAAGGCCGTATTCGGCGTGCTGCTGCTGGGTGTTGCGGTGTGGCTGCTCGAACGCGTGGTGGCACCGCAGGTGACGTTGCTGCTGTGGGCCATGCTGGCGATTGGCGGCGGTGTGTATCTCGGCGCCCTCGACTTTGCGCCCCGGCACGGCTGGGGTCAGTTGTGGAAGTCGCTGGGAACAGTCCTGCTGCTCTACGGCGTATTGCTGCTCATTGGTGCTGCGAGCGGCGCGCGTGATCCACTGCGACCACTCGCTGAATTTGCCGGTGCGAGTGCGCCCGCAGCCGAGGCGGATCGGCTGACGTGGCGATTCGTGCGGGGCGTTGCGGGGCTCGACGCCGAGCTCGCCACAGCGCGCCAGGCAGGCACCGCGGTGGTGCTCGACTTCTACGCGGACTGGTGCATCTCCTGCAAAGTCATGGAGCGCAGCGTGTTTTCAGACCCCGACGTGGCCGCACAGCTGAACCACTTCGTGCTGTTGCAGGCCGACGTCACCGCCAACGACGCCGACGACCAAGCCCTGCTGCAACACTTTGGCCTGTATGGTCCGCCGAGCATGCTGTTTTTCGATGCGCAGGGTGACGAGCTGACGGCGCTGCGCATGCAGGGCGAGATGGATCGCGACACCTTCGCGCGGCATCTCGGACGCGTAGCTGCTGCCTCCTGATACTGCGCTTGCGGGTGCGCCGCACGGGGATGCCGTGCGACAATCGCGCCCTTCGTGAGTTCTTCGTGGGGTCGCGGTGGGCGATGGCCAAACTGCTGGTGCTGAACGGTCCGAATCTGAATCTGCTTGGAACGCGGGAGCCCGAGATTTATGGCCGCGAAACCCTGGCTGACATCGATGCGCGGCTGGTGGCGCTTGCCAAATCCCGGTCGCATCAGCTGACGAGCTTTCAAAGTAACGCCGAGCACGCCCTGATCGATCGCATCCACGCGGCCAAGGCAGAGGGAGTGGGCTACATCGTTTTCAATCCCGGCGCGTTCACGCACACCAGCATTGCGCTGCGCGATGCGCTGCTCGGTGTCGCCGTACCGTTCGTCGAGGTCCATCTGTCGAACGTCTTCTCTCGCGAGTCGTTCCGACAGCGTTCCTACCTGTCCGACATAGCACGCGGTGTCGTCAGCGGTCTTGGCGCGCGCGGCTACGAGTACGCCGTGTCATTTGCCATGGACGCGCTCGACGCATGAATTCAATGGACCTGCGCAAGATCAAAAAGCTCATCGAACTGGTGGAAGAGTCGGGCATCTCGGAACTTGAAGTGCGCAACGGTGAGGAAACGATTCGCATCGTCCGCCCTGTCGCGTCCACCGAAGTCGTCTCCCGCGCCGGACGCGCCGCACGATCCGCCAACGAGCCTGCTGTGGCGCGGCTGGGCGTTGCGGCACGAGGCTTCGTCGTGCGCGCTCCGCTGACAGGTACTTTCTACTGCGCGCCGGCGCCTGGCGAACGGCCATTCGTGCAGATTGGCGATCGCGTGGCGGTGGGTGACACGCTGTGCATCATCGAAAGCATGAAGATGATGAATCAGATCGAAGCTGAACGCGCCGGAAGCATCATCGAGATTCTCTGCAAAGATGCCGTGCCGGTGGAAACCGGTGCGCCGCTGTTTCGTATCGAGTGATCTATGGCCTGGCTGAGCATCCGGCTGTGTAGCGCTGCGGCACAGGTTGATGCGCTGTGTGATGCGTTGACCGACGCCGGCGCGCTTGCGCTGACGCTGCGCGACGCGGGTGATGCCCCCGTTGTTGAACCTGGGCCTGGAGCGACGCCGCTGTGGCCGGTCGCGCAGGTGGATGCACTCTTTGCGCTCGACGCCGATCTGCCCGCATTGCGCTTGCGCCTGGCGGCGCTGACTGACGTGGCCGGCGCTGACGGGACGTTCGACGTGCGCTTCGTCGAAGACGCCGACTGGTCGCAGACGTGGCGCAAACATACCAACAGCTACCGGTTCGGACAGCGCCTGTGGGTTGTCCCGCGCGATGCTGCGAATCCCATCGCGAATGGGGTGGTGCTGCGCCTCGACCCTGGACTCGCCTTTGGCACCGGTGGCCATCCGACCACCGCGCTGTGTCTGCAGTGGCTCTCCGAGCACCCACTGGAAGGCTATTCGGTGGTCGACTACGGCGCGGGCTCGGGGATTCTGGCGATTGCGGCACTGCTGCTGGGCGCGGCGCACGCCTTCGCTGTGGATCACGATGAGCAGGCGCTTGTCGCGACCCGCGCCAACGCCACCTACAATGGCGTCGCGCAATCCCGGCTGACGGTGGTGGCCCCGGACAACCTGGGGTCTGCCGGCCACGATCTGGTGATTGCGAACATTCTGGCAGGCCCGTTACAGATGCTGGCTCCGCGGCTGACCGCACTGGTCAAACCCGGAGGCAAGCTGGTGCTGTCGGGTCTGCTGGCGCGTCAACTCGATGAAGTGGTGGCGTGCTATCCGCAGTTCGAATTTTCACCCGTGCATCTGCGCGATACCTGGGTGATGGTGGAAGGAACCCGAGCGCGTGCCTGACGAAACTGTAGAACCGCTGGTCACGCAGTGTCCAACCTGCAAAACGCGCTTTCGCGTCACCGAGGTGCAGCTGGGCATGGCAGGTGGGCGCGTTCGATGCGGCGCCTGCCTCGCCGTGTTTGCCGGCCTGGAACACCTGGTGCTTGGCGCGGGTCCGCGGCTGAAACCGCGGCAGATCGCGGACGCGGCACTGGATGAGTTGCTGGATGAACTTCGCCATGATGTCCCCAAGCCTGCGAAGCAGGCTGCCAACGATGCACTAGAGGGGCGTGCGGATGATCGCGTCGAAGGCGCGCCGTCGGTGTCGCCTGCTGCCCAGGGTGCGGACGATGACGTAGATCACGCCAAGGATTCGGACGCATTAGACCGCGCCTCGTTCGACGACGGATACGCTGTGGCAGAGGCGCCCGACGAGGCGGCAATTGAACCCGCGCCAGCCGCGCCGCCACCGGCGCTCGCAACTGCGCGTCGTGGCCCAAGCACACACAGCACGCGAGCCGCGGTCCGGGCAGAACTCGATCTGGGCCTCGATCTCGAAGCGCTGATCGCTGCGCGACCGCGCCGTCAGCGCCGTGGCTGGGTGGTGATGTTGTTGTTCATCTGCGCGGCTGCGCTGGCAGCCCAGGTGCTGTACCTGCAGTTCGATTCCTGGTCGAAGCGGCCCGACATCCGACCGGTGTATGGGTGGTTGTGCGACCGCCTCGACTGCGAGCTGCCGCAGATGCGCGCGCTCGATGCGCTGGTCTCGAAGAACCTGGTCGTTCGCGCGGATCCAGAAGTACCCGGGGCGTTGCTGGTGGACGCACTCATCGTCAATGAAGCGACATTCGCGCAGCCGTTTCCCGTCATTGAGCTGCGATTTTCATCCATGGGCGGCAATCTGATTGCGGGGCGGCGCTTTCGGCCGGATGAATACCTCGCGGGTGAATTGCAGGGCGCGACGCTGATGGCGCCGCGTACGCCCGTGCACATTGCGCTGGCAATCGACGATCCGGGCCAGGATGCGGTGAACTACGTGATGGTATTTCGTTAGCGGGG
>JAQBCT010000165.1:0-5733 GCA_032124855.1 Gammaproteobacteria bacterium | reverse complement strand
GGTCGGCGAGCCTCATCAGCTGCGTCTGACCGCCCCGCAGAGACAGCACACCACATCGGGCGAACTGCAATCGTTGCTGGATCGGTTGCAGCTCATGGATCCACACGCGTTCTCCCAACGCCTGAACGAAGTGGTATTTCTGGCAAATGTGTTGATGGCGGGCAGCTGGTACCAGGGGGGACGATTCACCCAACACGAGGCGGCACAGGCAGCGTTGGCCTGCGCCAATCTCGGCATGGAATACATGCTGACGTATGCGCAGCGTGATCAGCCGCGGGACGTGGTAATCAACGGATCACTCGAAACCGTACCGGGGGTCGTCCGCTTGTTCCAGGTGGGCTGGCAGGTGCTGCAACGACTGCCGCGGCATGCGGGTGAGCAGCTGCTCGCGGCATTGCGCAGGCCTTCGGTGCGTGAGCAGCTCGCGCGCAAACGCTGGATGCTCGATGAGATCGAATCTGCCGTGAGCGATCCCGACCTGCTCGAGCTGATCGAAAAAGGCGAGTTTGAAGATGTATCGGACAATCTGGTGTTGCTGAGTCTTGTGCTCGACCCGCGCGCATGTCACTGCCTGCGCACGCTGATGACAGATTTCCCGCGGTATCCGGCGCAGCTCAATGTCGGCATCCGGCCGGGGCAGTCGGCGGTGAACACGACCGGCTTCATCGCTGCATTGCGCGACCTGGATCGCGTGGAGGAATTTCTCACGCGGCTCGATGAGTGGGTTCGCGTCTAGCGCACCACGATGGCGGGTTGACCCCACGGAGTGAGGGGTTCGGCAGCGGTCTGCTGAAACGGCGCCGGCAGCTCCTCCACCATATGCCACGTCGCCGCCAGCCGGCCGAAGCCAATGAAGAATGCAATGGTCATTCCCAGCTCGACCACTTCGGCTTCGCTGAAGTGCTGTTTCAGATCTGCAAATGTCGCGTCGTTGATCGCGAGGTGATTCGTTGCAAAGAGATCGGCGTAGCCGATCGCAGACTTCTCTGCACTCGACAGATCGGCCGACTGTTCGGGCCGTTCCAGCTCGCATACCAACGACTCGTCAACCCCGGCGGCGACCGCATCCGAGTAACGAATGGCCATGCAGCTTCTGCACTGGTTGTGGAAGGCGACCCGCAATCGCACCAGTTCCACGAGGCGGTCCGGCAATGTGCGATGAATCTTCAGCGCGCCGCCAAACGCCGCCAGGCCCTTCGCGAGTTCCGGACGGTGCGCGAATATGCGCATGAGGCCCTGTTCGAGGGCGGTGGCGTCATCGGCACGGGTCATCGTGCGCAGCGACGCATCCCATGCGGCTGGTTCGAGCTTGGTGATGCGAGTCATTTCGATTTCCCCTGCTGCAATCGCTCCCGACGACGCGACCCATGTTAACCAGTTCGGATCGTGCGGTCGCCCGGGGTTGACGCTATGCTCGCTACCCGTCAACGCGGCTTCAACGGGTTTCGCAGCAGTGCGTTGCCACCGTGTAGGAGGGGCTTCAGCCCCGATCAACTGTTTTGTATGAGTGGCAATCGGGGCTGAAGCCCCTCCTGCAGGTTTCGATCGGACTTTGCGACACCCCCACCGTGCGCAGCTGCTCAGGGAGTGCGGCCGTGAATGAGATAGATGATTTTCGGGCGGAGACGCGCGCGTGGCTTGTCGAGAATTGTCCGCCTGGCACGCGCGGCGCCGGGCAGGTTGCCTGGGGATCCAGCAACGTGGCGCTGCAGGACGATGTGGCGCTGTGGCTCGAGCGCATGGCTGGGCGCGGCTGGACCGTGCCCACCTGGCCGCGCCAGTACGGTGGCGCCGAACTCGATTCCGGACAATATCTGGTGCTGCTCGAAGAACTACGCCGCATCGATGCGCGCACGCCCCTCACCGGACGCGGGGTCAACTACATCGGACCTACGCTGCTCGATTACGGCACCGAAGATCAGAAATCGCGCTGGTTGCCCGGGATCGCCCGCGGTGAAGGGGGCTGGTGCATGGGTTACTCGGAACCGGGCGCCGGATCCGATCTTGCGAATCTCTCCACGCGTGCGGTTCTCGACGGCGATCACTACGTGGTCAACGGCCGCAAGATCTGGACATCGGATGCCACGGAGGGCGACTACATATTTACCCTGGTGCGCACGGATCCAACGTTGCCGAAACATGACGGCATCAGCCTGATGCTGATCGATATGCGCCAGAGCGGCGTGAGTGTGCGGCCGATTCGACTGATCAGCGGCAATTCGCCGTTCTGTGAGACGCTGTTTGAGAACGCGCTGGTGCGCCATGATGATGTCGTTGGGCCGATAAACCAGGGTTGGACTGTGGGCAAGCGGCTGCTGCAGTACGAACGCTCCACGCACGCCGGCATCAATATTTCGGGTACGCAGGGACGTGAGATCGAAGTGTCCGTGGTGGACATTGCGCGGCGCTATGTGGGCAAGTGCGCGGGGCGCATTGACGATGCTGCGGTACGCCAGCGCATCACGCAGCTCGAAATGAATCAGCACGCTTACCGTCTCACGCAGCGGCGGGTGATTGAAGAAACGCGGGCGCGCGCACCGGGGTTCGCATCATCCGCCGTGAAGCTCAGCGGTGCGGTGCTGGCCAAGGAACGCAGTGAATTGCACGTGGCCCTGCTCGGATTCCTGGGCGTCGGCTGGCAGGGCGACGGCTTCGAGCCCGATGAGTTGTCCGCAACGCGCACGTGGTTGCGGCAGAAGGCTGCTACCATTGCCGGCGGGACGGCGGAGGTGCAGCTCAACATCATCGCCAAGCGCGTATTGGGATTGCCGGATTAGCCAAACCCCCTGATGAATATCCTTCGTACCCTCTGCACGCTCGCGTGCATCGCCTTTCCATTGCTCGCCGGCGCGCAACCGAGTCGCGAGCCCGCAACTGTGGTGGAATTCACCCGGCTTCCGGCCGGACAGCCGCCGATGAAAATCGACGGCAAGCTCGATGAGCCTATCTGGCAAAGCGCCAAATCGTTCGATCAGTTCTATGTGCTCGAGCCGGATACGTTGGCGACACCGCCGTATGCCACCCGCGTTCGCTACGTCTACACCAGTCGGGGTCTGTATGTGGGTGCGGAAATGACGCAGCCAGCCGGCACCCTCGTCAGCCGCCTGTCGGGACGTGATGCCTTCTACGTCAGCCGTGATGCGTTCAGCTTCACGCTGGATACGTCGGGCGAGGGACGTTACGGTTATTGGTTCGAGATCGGCCTGGGCGACTCGTACCTGGACGGCACGCTGCTGCCCGAGCGGCAGTATTCCAACGAATGGGATGGACCGTGGCGCGGGGCGACCAGCGTCACTCCAACGGGCTGGTCTGCCGAGATATTTCTGCCGTGGAGCGTCGTGTCGATGCCGCAGGCCGATGAGATTCGTCACATGGGCCTGTACATGTCGCGCAAGGTCGCTCATCTCGATCAGCGATGGGGTTATCCCGCGTTGCCACAGACGCAGCCGCGTTTCATTTCCGCATTGCAGAGCGTGGAAATGACGGATGTCGCCCCGGTGCAGCAGTACAGCCTGTATCCCTACGCATCCGTCACGCACGATGCGATCGATGGCGAAACGCCCTACAAGGCCGGTGCCGATCTGTTCTGGCGGCCGTCGTCCAATCTGCAACTCACGGCCACGCTCAATCCAGACTTCGGCACGGTGGAGAGCGACGATGTGGTGGTCAATCTCACGGCCACCGAGACCTTCTATCCCGAGAAGCGACTGTTCTTTCTGGAAGGTCAGGAGATTTTCGTGGCCACCCCGCGCGCTTCGCCACGCAATCGCGGCGTAGGGAACGGGGGCGCACCGTACACCATGGTGTATACGCGACGCATCGGTGGTCCCACCGATGAATTTATCGTGGAACCGGGCACCGAAGTACAGGCGCAGGAGCTGTATCAGCTGACGGAACTGAATGGTGCGGTGAAGGCGACCGGCCAGTTGGGCAGCGTGCGATACGGGGTGCTGGGTGCATCGGAGGATGGAAAAAGCTACAGGGCGGATATCAATGGCGTGCCGACTACGCTGCACCAGGATGGCCGCGACTTCGGCATTGCGCGGCTGTTGTATGAAGACAGTGCCGGCGGCGCCTATCGTGCCATTGGCGTGCTGTCGACCCTCGTGCAGAAGACAGAAGACGATGCACTGGTAAACGGCGTCGACTTTCACTATCTCACGCCGAGCGGCAAGCTGAAGATTGATGGGCAGACTTTCATGTCCGACGTCACCGGCGAACAGACCGGTCGCGGCGGGTTCATCGATTTCGACTACAACCTCCGCCAGGGTGTGACACAGCGGGTTGGTATCGAGTACTTCGACTCGCATCTGGATATCAACGATCTCGGCTATCTGCAGCGGGTTGATAATCTGCGCATTCGCTCGTCGCATACGCGCACCACCACCGGTATGAGCTGGGCGCGGGACAACGAACTCGATATTCGCGGCTTCATGCAGCAGAACAGTGATGATGAGTTCACGGGCGGTGGGGTATTCGTCTCGAATCGAACCACGCTCCACAATCTGTCGAAGGTGACATGGCGGACGTCCTATTTGCCACAGCATTACGACGACCTGGATAGCTTCGGCAATGGCAGTTACAAGGTCGACAACAAATACGATGCATCCGTCGAATGGGAGTCCGATGCCAGCGGTGCCTGGGCCTACGGATTCGGTGGCGGCTGGCGCAAAGAGGATCTGGGTGGCGATACCTACAGCGCGCTGAGCTCTCTCGAATGGCGCCCCAACGACCGCTTCAATGCCGTATTCGAAGTGGAGTACTTCGACCGCGACGGCTGGCTCGTGTATCAGCAGGGCCGGAATTTCACGACATTTTCTGCGAAACAGATACAGCCCAAAGCCAGCATCGAGTATTTCATCTCGGCGCGCCAGCAGCTGCGCGCCTCACTGCAGTGGGTGGGCATCCGCGCGCGCGAGCAGGATTTCTATCTGGTGCCTGACGATCCCGGCGCATTGATTCCCACGCCCAAACCGCCGGGCGCTACAGACGACTTTTCGATATCACAGATCAGCTTTCAGCTGCGTTATCGCTGGGAGCTGGCGCCGCTCTCGGATCTGTTCGTGGTGTACACGCGCCTGTCCAATCAGGTGGCGCCGCTGGGCGGTTCCGACTTCGGCAGTCTGTTCAACGATGCCTACGACGAGCCGCTGTCGAACGTCTTCGTGGTGAAGATCCGTTACCGGATCGGGTCGTGAGGGAACCTTGTGGGAGAGAAGTTGTAGGAGGGGCTTTAGCCCCGATCTTTGTCCGCAGTCTTCACATACAAGGATCGGGGCTAAAGCCCCTCCTACAAGCTAGAGCCCCTCCCACAACCTCCAATCGGGCGTCCTACTTCGGCGTGTACCAGATCGGCGACGTATAGGCGCGCTCGGTCGTAGTCATCGGCACTTCCTTCGGCAACGTCAGACCGAATTTCTTCGCGTCGTACGCAGTCCAGCGCGGCGTCGGAATCTCGATGACGCGGCCGTAGTAGAACGCCTTCTGCTTCGGATCGAAGTCGGGATCTTTCCACACCTTGATCAACTCGGTGGCGCCGATGGTGTTCGTCCAGGTGGCTTCCTTCACATCCACGGTGTTGCCGACCGGGGGCAGCTTGCCGCCCTTGCCCGGTTTGCGATCGCCGCCCCAGACGACATCGTAGACTTTCTCGTGCAGCTCGCCCTTCGCGTCCATCCAGCCCTTGATGATCTGGTAGCGATCGAGATTGGCGCCGATGGGATCTTTCAATGC
>JAQBCT010000164.1:0-4155 GCA_032124855.1 Gammaproteobacteria bacterium | reverse complement strand
GCCGTCCGCAGACGTAGTTCGACAGCGCCGCCTCCAGCTCGATGACCTGCGAGCCGCTCGCGAGCCATCCCGAGCGCAGCACTGCGACCACGCGCTGTATGGTCTCTTCGTCGATGCTGGGCCGGGTGAATGGCAGGATATGCATTTCGAACGGCCGGTCAGGAGCGTGAAATGAGGACGACGCCGGCGATGATGACGGCGATGCCGGTAATTCGCTGCACGCTTAATGTCTCGCCGAGCAAGGCCCAGGCGCCGAGAGCAGTCAGCACATAGCCCAGCGACAGCAGCGGGTAGGCCTGGCTCACCGGCACGCGCGAAAGGCCGATCACCCAGACGATCACGCTGAGGCCATAGGCGGCGAGCGCGGCCCAGAATATGGGCGTGGCGAGAAAGGTTCCCGCGGCCGCGACCAGCGAATTGCGCTCGAGCATGATCGCGCCGGTGGAGGCTGTCGCCGATTTCAGGCCAAGTTGCGCCAATGCGTTGAGAAGCACGCCCAGCAACAACAACAGCAGGATTGGCGTTTTCATGAGCGCTTGATGACGACTGAGTTCCTGTCGCGCGCCAGTACGACGAATGGCGCGAGCCGGCCCTCGAGTTCCGCGTATCGAGCGGTCGAGATGATGGCGACTCCGTCCTTCAGTTCTTGCCAGTGTTGCATGAATTGATCGATCGACATTTCCGCGTCAGGCATTTCCTGGCTGAGGCCGAAATCCAGGTCGCCGCGGTAGTCCACGATGCGCAGCGTCCGCCCCAGGTACGGCGGCACGGTCTGGCGGTAATGGCCGACGCTGAACATCTGCGTGCCCGCGCCGACATGCGCGCGCACTGCATCGACGAGGCTCCTGGCGCTGGGGTGCGGATCAAGGACGCCATAACCAAACGCCATCAGGGACCAGCCTAGCAGGGACACCGCGGCGATGCGCCATGCGGAATGCGCCGGCTCCTGTGGGCGACGCCTGGCTACCCATTCGAAGACCAGCCAGGCCACGGCGATCGCGGTGACGGCCGCGGCCAGCGCGACCTCCGCTGGAATTCCGCCCAGCTCGCGCTGCGCGTACACGAGCGATGCGCCTGCCATCAGGGTCAAGGTGCCGGTGACCCACCAGGTGGCCGCAGCCATCGATCGCAAGTCCCGGGAGATCCGCGGCGCGAGCAGCACTGCCAACGCCGGCATCGCGGGCAGCACATAAGGCAACAACTTGGATTGCGAGGCGGAAAAGAACACGGCGACGACCGCAATCCAGATCAGCAGAAACAATTCGATGCGCGGGGCAACGTCACGCGGCGTCACCGGCGCCGCGTCCACAGTCCTGCGTTGCCGCCACAGGACCGCCGACCAGGGGACGACCGCTGCGGCGAGGATTGGCAGGAAATACCACCACGGACCAGGTCGACGACTGACGTCGGTTGCGAATCGCTGGAAATGCTCCTGCACGAAAAAATACTGCGCGAATTCCGGGTTGCGACGGGACACGAGCAGAAACCATGGGACCGTGATGACTGCGAACAATGCCAGGCCGCTCATCCAGCGCAATCGGCGCCAGAGATACCACTGGCGCGTGAGCAATGAATAAATCACCAACGTGGCGCCGCAAAGCACGAGCGCCACTGGTCCCTTGGTCAGCACGGCCAGGCCAAGTGAAGCCCACATCGCGAGCATCCAGCGATGCTCGCGCTGAGAACGCTGCTCCGATCGCATCGCCACCAGAAATGCGAACAGCGACGCCGAAAGGAAGAACGTAAAGGCGCTATCGAGCAGATTGATGCGGCCGATGGCGGCAAATCCCGGGTTTACTGCGAGCGCCAGCGCGCCCGCCGCTGCGACACCGGCAGATCCGAAAGTGCTCCGCGTAAAGGCATACACCATCGGCAGGCAGAGGAATGCAAGCGAAAATGCGAAGGCCCGAGAGGTCCACTCCCTGACGCCGAAGACCGAATATACCGCTGCGGTAGCCCAGTATTGCAGGGGTGGCTTTTCAAAATACTTCAGGTCGTTGAGCCGCGGCGTCACCCAATCGCCGCTGGCCAGCATCTCGCGCGGAATTTCCGCGTAGCGGCCCTCGTCGGGCTCCAGCAGCGGCCGCAGCGATATGGTTCCGAACCAGAAGATCGCCAGGATCGCCCACACCCACCAGGGGAACCGCGCGGCGCCCGGCATGCCGCTCACGGCTCAGGCAGCGTGCTGGGTGGCGATGACGGCGGTTGGACCGCTCACATCGGTCGTGCGCCGGCCGATATAGAAGGCAATCGTGCTCCGGATGCTCGTATCCACGTCGGTGGTCGGTGTCCAGCCGAGTGCAACCCGCGCCGCCTCGATGGCGGGCACGCGCAGCTGGATGTCCTGGTAATACTTGCCGTAGAAATCGCCCGCGCTGACATTTTCAATCCGTGTCGCAAGCGCACGGTCGCGTAGCGACGGAAACTCCTGGGCGATCCGTATCATCTTATGGGCAAGCTCCTTGATCGAGATGCAGTTGGCCGGATTGCCGATGTTGAAGATGCGCCGGGTGGCGCGCCCGCCCGGGTTCTCGAGTATGCGCAGCAGGCAATCGATGCCGTCGTCGATGAACGTGAACGAGCGGCGCTGGCTGCCGCCATCGACAAGCTTGATCGGCTGCCGATAGAGAATGCTCGACAGGAACTGCGTGACGACCCGTGAGCTGCCCTCCTTGGGCTCGTCGACATTGTCGAGATTGGGTCCGATGAAATTGAACGGCCTGAAAAGGGTGTAGTCGAGATTGTCGCGCGTTCCATACGCGAATATCACGCGGTCCAGCATCTGCTTCGATGCCGCATAGATCCAGCGCTGCTTGTTGATCGGGCCGTAGACCAGCGGGCTGGTTTCCTCGTGCAGCACGCTGTCCGGCGACATGCCGTAGACCTCGGATGTCGACGGAAACACGAGGCGCTTGCCGTATTTTACGCACTGGCGAACGATGCCCAGGTTCGCCTCGAAATCGAGTTCGAATACGCCCAATGGGTCCTTCACGTACTGGGCCGGGTTCGCAATCGCCACCAACGGCACGACGACATCGCACTTCTTGACGTGGTATTCGACCCATTCGTGATTGATCGTGATGTCGCCTTCGACAAACTGGAACCGGGGGCTCTGCCCCAGGTCCCGGAGCTTGTGGTCGGATAAGTCGATCCCGTAAACCTCCCAGTCGGTGCGGTGCAGGATCGCACGCGACAGGGCGCTGCCAATGAAACCATTGGCCCCCAGGATCATGATTTTCAGTGGCATAGATCCAAACTCCCATAGCGGGATTGCCATGGCGGGCCCTCTTTGCGCGAACCAGCCGCGTGGCCGCTCGCCTCGATAAGTGGTTAGGCGGCTTATGTATTAGACGCTTTGACTTGGATCAATCCTTCGAGCCACCGGGCAGTTCGTTCAGAGTCCCGCGGCCTTGATGAACTCCGACATGGCTGCGTGATCTACCCGCCACGGCTCGTAGGTCGTCGGCTGGCCCTTTTCATCGATCAGCGCGACGCTGATGGGGGCATCCTCGCCCAGCTGCGCGAGCTGGGTCGTCGTCAACGAATACCACGTCTCGCTGAACTTCATGTCCTTGTCCACGAAGACTGGATCGGTAATGCCTGGCGCCGATCGACCTTTGCTGTCCGGTACCAACTCGAGCTTGGCGGCTGGCCAGAGCAGGCGGGCTTTCGCAGGACGGATGGTTGTCGCGGGACCAGGCAAGACGCTCCGGTCGATCGTGCTCCATGCGATGACACCCAGCCAGTAGGCGCGCGACCCGGCGCGATTTGTCTCGACCACGCCCACATTGAGGTAATCACGCGCGTTGGCGGCGAGCATCCGGACTTCGCGTGAATAGACCCACGGTTCAGCCATGATCGTTACATTGACCGCCGTCTTCTGATCGAGCTGCTCCTCGGGCCAGAGATCGCGTTCCGCGCAGCCGCATAGCACCAGCAGTGCCGCAACGGCCGACGCTGCACGCAACCACACGTCAGAATCCCACTCGATAGCCGAGACTGAACCAGTAGCGGCTTGATTTTTCCAGGTCGATCGGCAGCTCGCGCGACATCCATTCGCCCCCGGCCTCGAATTCGATCGTTGTGCGCTCGGAGTGCCAATCGATGCGAACCGCGGGACTTGCCAGCCATTGCGTCGTGCCGTCGGCACTGAAC
>JAQBCT010000163.1:0-3093 GCA_032124855.1 Gammaproteobacteria bacterium | reverse complement strand
ATCAGCTGCGGGCGTTCAGCGCGGCACACGTCCATCACCTTGGGACATCGGTTGGCGAACCGGCAGCCCGGCGGGATGTTTACGGGCGATGGAATCTCGCCGTTAACCTGCACCGTGGTGCGGGCACGTTCGCTCTCCGGATCGGGTTCGGGATTCGATCCCACGAGCAGCTGGGTGTACGGATGCTGGGGGTCGAAAAACACGCCATCGGCGGTGCCCACTTCTACCAGCGACCCCAGATACATCACCGCCATCCGATCCGATACGTAGCGCACCATCGACAGATCATGCGCGATGAACAACAACGTCAGGCCGAGAGACGCCTTCAGTTCATCCAGCAGGTTCACCACCTGCGCCTGCACCGATACGTCGAGCGCCGAGATCGGTTCATCGCACACCACGAACTCGGGCTCCATGATCAGTGCCCGCGCGATGCCGATGCGTTGCCGCTGCCCACCGGAGAATTCGTGCGGGTAGCGTGACATGTGATCGGGCTCAAGCCCCACCCGGCGCAGCCAGTCTGCAACGCGGTCGCGGATCTGCCCGGTGCGTTGTGCCGAATGCAGCGCGATGCCTTCACCGATGATCTCGCCCACCGTCATGCGCGGATTCAGCGAAGAATAGGGATCCTGGAAGATCATCTGCATGCGCTTGGCGTTGCGCTGGAAATCGACGGGTGTGTAGTGCCGCGGCAACGCCTCACCACGATAGCTGACGGAGCCTGCAGTCTTGTCGTGCAACCCCACCAGTGTCTTGCCGAGCGTGGACTTCCCCGAACCGCTTTCGCCCACCAGGCCGACGATTTCGTTCTCTGCAATGGTGAGCGACACGGCGTCCACCGCATGCACCACTTTTCCGCGCGCGATAGGAAAGAATTTGCTCACCCTGTCGATGTGCACGAGGTCGGTCATGGGCCGCCTCGTGACGCGTTGATGTACAGCCGATCGACACGCGGTGCAGCCTCATGCTGCAGCCAGCAGCGCGAAGCATGTGCATCGGCCACGTCGAACAGCTCGGGTCGGTCGCTGGCGCAGATGCGCATCGCGTGCGGGCAGCGCGCGTAGTAGCCGCAGCCTTGCGGCGGAGCAAACAGATCCGGCGGACTGCCTTCGATGGGCTGCAGGCGCTTCGCCTTGGTTGTGGTGCGCGACGGCCTCGCGGCGCGCCGGCCCAGCGGGTGGGGATGTGAGGAGCGATAGAAAATATCCTCGGTGCAGCCGCGTTCCACGATCTCGCCCGCGTACATCACGTTCACCCGATCCGCCATGTGGGCTACCACGGCCAGGTCATGCGTGATGAGGATGATCGCCATGCCGTGCTGACGCTGCAGATCGGCCATGAGGTCGAGAATCTGAGCCTGAATGGTGACATCCAGCGCCGTAGTGGGCTCGTCAGCGATCAGCAGTGCCGGCTCGCACGCGATGGCCATGGCGATCATGGAGCGCTGCAACATACCGCCCGAGAACTCGAAGGGATATTGCCGGGCGCGCTTTTCGGGTTCTGGAATGCGCGTGGCGTGAAGCAGTTCAACAGCGCGCGTGGCGGCCTGTCGGCTGCTGAAGTTGCGATGCACGATCAGAGTCTCGGCGATCTGATCACCGATGGTCATGGTGGGATTCAGCGACGTCATCGGGTCCTGGAAGATCATCCCCACTTCGTCGCCACGGATGTCTTTGCCGTTGTGCTGTTTGCTGCGCAGCATGTCGATGCCGCGCAACCGCGCGCTGCCACGTGTGATGCGTCCGGGTGGCATGGGGATCAGGCCCATGATGCTCTGCACGGTCACCGACTTGCCGCACCCGGACTCGCCCACGATGGCGAGTGTCTCGCCCGGCTCCACCGTGAAGCTGACGCCGCGAACGGCGTGCACGATACCGCCGTAGGTATCGAATTCGACGTGCAGATCGGCGACCTCGAGCAGCGGTGCCGTCATTCGCGGGACCTCATTCTGGCGTCCAGCGCATCGCGCAAACCATCACCGAGCAGATTGAAGGCCAGCACCGTGACCGAAATGAACAGGGCCGGGAAAATCAGCTCGTGTGGATGGGTGAGCATGGTCTTCAAGCCGTCGTTGCACATGCTGCCCCACGACGGGGTGGGCGGTGCAACGCCCATGCCGATGAAGGACAAGAACGCTTCGGTGAATATCGCGCCGGGTACTGCGAACGTGAGTGTCACCAGAATGACACCGAGCGTATTCGGAATCATGTGGCGCAGAATCAGGTAGCGCGTCTTCGCACCCAGCAGGCGCGAAGCGCTGATATAGGCTTCCTCGCGAATCTGCAGGATCTGACCGCGCACGAGGCGCGCGGTGCCGGGCCAGCTGAGGATCACCAGCGCCACCAGCATGGGCAGGATGCCGCTTTCGCCCGGTCCGATGCCGAAGGCGATCTTGAACAGGATCATGAACAGCAGGAATGGCAGTGCAATCACGAAATCTGCAAAACGCATCAGCAGTTGGTCGACGCGGCCGCCGAGAAAACCGGCCGTGCTGCCGTACACGATGCCGATCAGCACGTAGAAGACTGGTGCGACGATGCCAATGAACAGCGAAACGCGCGCGCCGAACATCAGGCGTGCCAGCAGGTCACGACCGAGGTAGTCGGTGCCCAGCGGGTGTGCAGCCAGTCGGATCGAATCACCGGGTTGCAAATCGGCGTTGAGTTCGATCAGGCCGCGCTCGCGGGCCTGCTCGGCGGTGATGACGCGCTTGACGTCGACGTCCAGCGACGCGTAATCGATGAGTTCTTCGCCCGTCGCACCGAACGGCACCACGGCGTAGTAGTAGCGCCGCGGCTCCAGATCCAGCCGATCTTCGAAGTGATTCCAGTCCGTGCCGTACACCTCACCTAACGGCAGTCCAAGGGCGCGCCCGGCGTCCGCCGGGAAGATGTTGCGGTAGATGCGGTAGCCGCTGGCGCCTGTTACAGGCTGCCACAGCATCCGCACGGTTTGTGTGTTGGCCGGTGCGGCCAGTTGCAGGGCCGTTTCGGTGGGCGCGCCAGCTGCGGCGCCATCCCATGGCTGATAGGGCGCAACAAGTGTCGCGCTGCGTGACGCCCAAGGTGACTGGCTGATCTGATCCACATCCTG
>JAQBCT010000162.1:0-4804 GCA_032124855.1 Gammaproteobacteria bacterium | reverse complement strand
GACGATTCAGGATCATGCGACTTACGCCAACCCGCACCAATACTCGACGGGTGTGTCGCACGTGCTCGTCAATGGCGTGGAAGTTCTGCGTGACGGCGAGCCGACCGCAGCGCGCGCAGGGCGCGTCGTGCGCGGGCGCGGCTGGAAGGGCTGGAGTGACGGTGGCTGTCGCGCGTCGCCGGCGGAATGGGAATGGCCGTTCTGGGGCCCGACCGACTGGGACGGCGCCGGCACGCCGTCAAATTAGGTACTATGTACGATCTGAGATATATCTCGTAACTGTTTGAAATAACAAGTATAAAATGTTTCCAGCCGAATTTCTTATATTTGGCGTAACGCTGCTCGGTGTCGCAATCTTCCATCGCCAAGCGTTCGTGATCGCAGCTTGCGGACTCGCGGCGGTGCTCGTCCATGAATGGTTTTTCACTCAGTTTCCCGCCGGCGCCGGTTGGACTGGTTTCGTCACGCACTTCTCCCATGAATGGGTGTTATTCACAAATCTGTTGCTGTTGTTGACCGGATTCGCGCTGGTGGCCAGGCACTTCGAGGAAAGCGGAATACCAGCCACGCTACCGCGCTACCTGCCCGACGACTGGACCGGCGCTTTCGCATTGCTGGCCATCGTGTTCGTGATATCCGGGTTTCTCGACAATATCGCGGCGGCACTGATCGGTGGCGCGATGGCGCACACGCTATTCCGTGCACGCGTGAGTGTCGGATATTTCGCGGCCATCGTCGCTGCCTCGAATGCCGGCGGCGCGGGCAGCGTCATCGGCGATACCACGACGACGATGATGTGGATCAGTGGCGTCGCGCCATTTGAGGTCGCCCATGCCTATGTCGCGGCGGCGGTGGCGCTGCTGGTGTTTGGCGTTTCCGCGGCGCGGCGGCAACAGCGATTCGCCCCGATCATCAAGGACCCCGAATCGTCGGTCCGGATCGACTGGATGCGTGTCATGGTCGTGGCCTGGGTACTCACTTGCGCAGTCTCCGTGAATGTCGTCGTGAATCTGCGGCTTCCGGAAATTGCGGACCAATTCCCATTCATTGGCGCCACCGTCGCGATCACGCTGCTGATGACGATCGGAATCCGCCAACCCGACTGGCGCGCATTGCCTCGCGCGCTGAAAGGTTCCCTGTTCCTGTTGTGCCTGGTCGCTTCCGCCTCGTTGATGCCCGTCGAATCGCTGCTGCAGGCCTCGTGGCAAACGGCGCTGGCACTTGGCTTCGTATCGGCCGGATTCGACAATATTCCGTTGACCGCGCTGGCGCTGAAGCAGGGCGGCTACGACTGGGGAATGCTTGCGTATGCGGTGGGCTTCGGGGGCTCGATGCTGTGGTTCGGATCGTCAGCCGGCATCGCGATCTGCGGGATCTATCCCGAGGCTCGCTCGACCGCCAGGTGGCTCGGCGAGGGCTGGCTGATCGCGGTCGCCTATGTGGTCGGGTTTGGGCTGCTGCTCGCGACGCTTGGCTGGCGGCCGGGCTCCTGAGGGCTAATGACGATGTGGCCGTCATCGATGTAAGCCTGCAATCGCGTCGTATCGAGCACCGCATCCAGAGCCTGCATCGGCGTCAAGCCGGCGATCGAGCCGTGCACGACAATGTCAGTCGCCTCATTCTGGATATCCGATGAAGTGAAAACGACATCGCGACCCAGCTCACGACTGGCCCAGGCCAGAAACTCGGCCAGCGAATTTCCGTCGATTTCGATGCTGGGTGCCGATGCTGCGACCCGATCCCAGGTTTCGCCAAAGCGTGGCGTGGCAACGCGTTGCACAACTCCATCCCGATCGATCGTGAGTTGTTCACCAGCTGCGCCACTCGTGGTTGCGCCTCCGCCGTAACTCCATTCGACATGACCTTCGCGGACACGCAAGCGAACCTGTGAACCCAGCAACCGTACCTCGAACTGGCTGCCGACGCGGCGCAGGGTCCCCATCGGCGTCACGACCTTGAACCTTGCCGGGCCTGCCGCCCCGCGACCCGCATCGACATACAACGCTCCGTTTTTGATCAGCAGCTTCCTGGCGCTCGCAAGCGTGACTCGCGTATCGCGATCGAGACGCGCCGAGACGCCTCCGGGCAGCGTTATCGCAACGCGGCCGCCGGAACCCGTCATCAGGGTTTCTCCGGCCGTGACGATTTCGCCATTGCCGACCGCTCTCCGGCTTCCCGGCCAACCGGTCTTGGCGCGGATCTTGCCAGAGGCCAGTGAAATTGTCGCAATGGCTTCGCCAGGACCGGTGATCAGCGGAGCGATCAGCCAGACGCCGAGTGCGGCGACTGCGTTCTGCGGCGACGATCGAGCGCCACTCACCGAGAAGATGCTCGCCGCACCCGGCGCCCGATAGCCTCCGGTGGCCGGTCACGAGGACCTGCTGCCTTCAGTATGATTTCGATGTCATTGTCGTCCATGGTGTGACCTCACGAGCCCATGCTCGTGGCAACGTCCGCGGCGTCGGCGCCGAAGACTTGTTCGAGCGCCTCGCGAAATGCGATGCGCGCGCGGGCCAGCAGCGACTGCGCTGCCGTCGTCCCGATCCCGAGCGGTTCGCCGATTTCCTCGACTGAGCTGCCTTCCATGTACTTCCACTCCAATGCGTCCCCGTAGGCCGACGGCAGCCAGTCGAGTACTGACTGCACCAGCCGGCCGGTTTCCGCGCGTCCGTAGCACTTGACGAGGTCGTATTCCTCGGGAGCCTCGATCGCCATGCGCAGCTCCGGCTGGTCGTCGAAGCGAGGCGTTGCCGCGAAAACTGGCCAACTTGCGCATCGCCTTGGTCAACGTTGCCTGCACGACCTCACGCGTCGCATCAATGTCCCCATTCAGCCGTGGCAGCGTGAACCGGTACACGCGCGCGAAATATGTCTCAAAAAACGCGTCGAATGCGCGCTCGTCGCCGGCAAGCATCCGCCGTATCAGCTGTCTCTCGTCGGCCACGAATCGGTCCACATTTCGACACGCTGCCTTGATGTTTGGACGCGCGCGCGGGCGCCAATCAATCGCATTCCAGCCGGTTCCCGTCGATTCTGCTCCGCAGCAGCAGCCACCAGAGGGCCAGCAGCAGGAACCAGGCGATCGCAGCACTCGCGAGATCGTGGGACAGGAAATGCGCGCCACGCGCCTGCTGGCCGACGGAAAAAATGGTCCCTAGCAGGATTGCGCTGACCAAGGACCAGCGCGCGATGCGCGGCCTGCTATCGTGCAACAGAAAATAGACGGCAATCAGCGCAAAACCCGAGGATGAATGCGACCCCGGATAGCAGGCACTTCGCGGCAAGTCATCCGGACGATCGGCCAGCAGGCCGACATAGGTCCGGTCACCACCGTATCGATCGAGATCCCAGGGGCAATCGACATTGGTGACCAGCTGCAGCGCGCCGACCACAATGAGTACCAGGATCAACGCCAGCGTGAGGTAGGCGGCGTCACGGCGCCAGCGGCGCAATCGTGGCAGCCAGAAGCCCGATACCAGCGTCATCAGGGCCGCCAGTCCGATCAGACGCACGAACCAGCCGCCGCTCGTGTGGATGAGATCAACCGCCCACCAGGTATGCGCTCCGATCCAGTCGTTCGCCGGCCGGCTGAAGAAGAATGCATCCGCGATGCGCAGATCCAGATGCCCCAGTATGACGATTGCGAACAGTCCGGCGAAAAATGCAGCTGGCCATAGGGCATGACTGCGCCAGAAAAGGCGACGCGTCCGGTCGTCCGGCTCCCGGTTAATCATGTCGGCTATCAAAAACTGCGCTCGGTGTGCACCAGGAATTGCACCTGGCTGATGGAGCGATCCCCGTCTAGCGGAAACGCGAGGTCAAAGTGGTGGACATTTCCGAGCGCCGAACGGTTGGCGCCGAGACGCAGGCCAATGCCGATGTCCTTCAGCATACCCTGTCCACCGGTAGGGCCGAACGCCGAATCGCCCCAGGTGCGCCCCATGTCAAAAAACACGGCGCCACCGATATCGGCCAGTTTCCACAGCGAATACTTCGAATAGTAACGCTGCTCGACGGTCAGGAGTGCGCGGCTGCTGCCAGTCTGGTAGCGCAGCGGATAACCGCGCAGGCCGTTGTCACCTCCGAGGTAGAGCTCATGATCGGCATCGAGATCCTGGCCGATGTCGCCGGTCAGCGAGGCAACAAACGTGCTGCGCGGACTGGCATGCCAGTAATAGCGCAGCCGGCCGGAGAGAAGCGCATCCCTAGCCGAGCCGTCTTCGATCCGGCTCTTCAGCGCGCCGGCGATAAACAGCAAGCGACCATCACCGATGCGAAGCCCGCGGCTGGCCTCGGCGCGCAGCAGCGCGGCATTGCGGTCGGAGCCAAAAGCGGTCGTGGCTAGACCGAGCTCGAGGGCATAGCGGATCCCGAAGTGCTGGTCTTCGGTGCGCGCAATCTGGTCCAGATTACGAGCAGTCTTGAAATCATCCTGGACTCCTTCGAGCCTCAGAAACGGATAGTTGAAGCTGCGATCCTGCGGCAGTGTCGCCGGGATCGTCGCGTCCGGTGATGCCGAGAATTTCGCTTCTTCGTGACGCAGACCCGCGTTCCAGCGGCGCGCCCACCCATTGCGCAGCCCTGCGGACCAGCCGAAGTGCAGATCGGTCGCCTGCGCGTCGCGCTGGTATTCGCTCACGACATTACCAAGCCGGTAGACGCTTTCGTTGGAATCGCCTTGATCAAATGACACGCCAGCGCCCCAGCGCGTATCGAGCGAATAGAACGGCCGCTCGAGCTGGAGGGTCGCCCTGGTGCCGTCATCACTGTCCGTCAATGCGACCCCACTGCGCCAGCGGCTGGC
>JAQBCT010000161.1:0-2524 GCA_032124855.1 Gammaproteobacteria bacterium | reverse complement strand
GTCTTGCCCCTGGGAATATCGATGCTGAGGCTGTCGACGGCTTTGAGCACGAGCCGGTCCTGACGTTCCAACAGCCGGTTCAGCAACGGCGGCGACACGTCGAAATCTTTTCCGAGCTCGGTGAGCCTGACCAGCACGTCGTTCGCGCTCATGCCGCCCTCCTCAAGACGTGCCTTCGGCTAGCGGTCGCCGTGTTTCGTCGTACAGCCAGCAGGCCGCTCTGGTCGCGCCCACGTCGACAAGCTCGGGACGCTCGGTGCGACAGTAGTCGAACACTTTCGGGCAACGCGGATTGAATGCGCAACCGCGGGGAATTTCGGTCAATCGCGGCATGGTGCCGTCGATCTGTATCAACTGCTCAACATCGTGACGGATAACAGGGATGGAGTTCATGAGGCCGTGCGTGTATGGATGGCGGCCGCGCTTGATGACGTCCTGCACCGGGCCGACTTCGACAATGCGTCCGGCGTACATCACCGCGACCCGATCCGCGGTCTCCGCAATCACCCCCATGTCGTGGGTAATCAGCATGATCGATGTGCCGTACTCCCGGCACAGCCGCTTCAGCAGCGTGATGATCTGCGCCTGAATGGATACGTCCAAAGCCGTTGTTGGCTCGTCGGCGATGATCAGGCGCGGATTCGCCGCGAGCGCGAGGGCAATCACGACTCTTTGGCGCATGCCGCCGGAAAATTGATGCGGATACTGGTCGACTCTGCGATCCGCTGCTGGAATGCCGACTTCATTGAGTAGTTCGATGGCACGCACGCGAGCCGCACGTTCGTCGATCCTGATGTGGGTGCGAATCGTTTCAGTCAGTTGCCGGCCGATGGTGAATAGCGGATTCAGAGAAGTCAGCGGGTCCTGGAAGATCATCGCGATTTGATCGCCGCGCAGACGGCGCATTTTTTCGCCACCGATATTGTCGATGCGCTTGCCATCAAAAATGATCTGGCCGCCGGCCACTCTACCGGGAGGCTCGAGCAAGCCGATGATGGCGGCGCCGGTCAATGATTTTCCCGCCCCCGACTCGCCAACCACGCCCAGCACTTCGCCCTCGTCGATGTGAAAGGAAATATCATCGACCGCCACCAGGGTGCCGCGCCGCGTCGGGAATTCCACGCGCAGATTTTCCACGCGTAGTAGTGCTTGCCTATTTCTCGCCTCGCTCATCAGCGCAGTTTCGGGTTGAGCGCGTCACGCATCCAGTCGCCCAGCAGGTTGACTGCAAGGGCCAGGATGACGAGAGCAAGGCCGGGAAAGATCGTCATCCACCATTCGCCGGAAAACAGGAAATTGTTGCCGAAACGAATCAGCGTGCCCAGAGAAGGTTGCGTCGGCGGCACACCTACACCCAGAAATGACAAAGTCGCTTCGGTGATGATCGCCAGCGCCAGACTGATGGTGGCGATGACCAGCACCGGTCCCATGACATTGGGCAAAACGTGCTGAAACATGATCGCGATCGGACTGCGGCCGATGACCCGCGCCGCCTGCACATACTCCTTGTTCTTCTCGACCATGGTCGAGCCGCGCACGGTGCGGGCGAACTGCACCCAGTTCGACAGCCCGATGGCGACGATCAGCACGTATATCGCGACCGCATCCTGAACATCGCGCGGCAATATCGCTTTGGCGAATCCGAACAACAGCAGTGCCACCAGTACTGCTGGAAAACTGAGCTGCACATCGGCGATGCGCATGATTATTTGATCGGTGCGTCCGCCGACATAACCGCTGATCAAGCCGAGGCTGACGCCGAGGAGCACGGAAAAGATCACGCTCAGGAAACCGACGACGAGCGACACCTGGGTGCCGAACATGATGGCGGAAAGCACGTCACGGCCCTGGTCATCGGTGCCGAGCAGGTGCGCGCTGCTGCCGCCTTCGATCCAGGCCGGCGGCTGGAATGCATCCATCAGATTGAGTGTGGCGACGTCGTTGGTGTTGAATGGCGCGAGAATCGGCGCAGCAAACGCGGCGACAAAAAATGTGACCGTGGTTACAAAAGCAACGACGGTCACCGGTGAACGGCGAAAGCTGTAAAAAACGTCACTGTCAAAAAACCGCTGCAGGCTATCGCGAAGACGCCACACCCAGCTTCTGGTCGTTTGCTCCATACCGGTCACCGTTGCCATCGCCGCTTGCTCAGTGCGCGTGGCCGGTGCCGTCGAGGCGCAGGCGCGGATCAATGGCGTAGTAAAGAAGATCCACTATCAAATTGATGACCACGAAGATGAGCGCCACCAGACACAAGTAAGCCGCCATGACTGGAATGTCGACGAACTGGATGGCTTGCAGGAACAGCAACCCCATGCCCGGCCACTGAAAGACGGTTTCGGTGATGATGGCAAAGAAGCTCGGCCGCCCCGTCGTCAAGTTCCTGCCCGACGAGGAGATCGTCGAACCGGAGCCGAGCGCGCAGAGCTCGCTGGGGACGATCGTCGGTGGCGACACCAAGATGCGGCAGATGTTCACGCTGCTCGAGGACGTCGCCGCGACGACCGCGACCGTGCTCATCGAG
>JAQBCT010000160.1:0-22822 GCA_032124855.1 Gammaproteobacteria bacterium | reverse complement strand
CATGATGCTGGCGGGTCCCTTCTGCACGATGCTGCTGGCAGATCAGGGTGCCGACGTGATCAAGGTGGAACCCGTAGCGGGCGACGGCACGCGGCGTATGGGGCCGTTTCCACCGGAGACGGGGCGGCATATTCCCTACGGCGCGTATTTTCAGAGCATCAATCGCGGCAAACGCTCCATCGGCATCGATCTGAAGAGTGCCGCGGGCAAGGAGACGTTGCGGCGGCTGGTGGCAGATTGCGATGTGCTGGTGGAGAACTATCGCGCGGGTGTGATGGACAAGCTCGATCTGAGTTATGAATCGCTGCACGCCATCAATCCCAAGCTCATCTACGCCGCCATCCGTGGCTTCGGCGATCCGCGCACGGGGACGAGTCCTTATGTGGACTGGCCGGCCTACGACGTGGTAGCGCAGGCCATGGGCGGCATCATGAGTATCACGGGCGCAAAAGACTCGCCCACCAAGGTGGGACCCGGGCTGGGCGATACGCTGCCGGCCGCGCTCACCGCCTTCGGCATCCTCGCCGCCGTCTACCGTGCCAACAAAACCGGTGAGGGGCAGTTCGTGGATGTGGCCATGTACGACGCCATGCTCGCCTTCTGCGAACGCATCATCTACCAGTATTCCTACACCGGTGACGTGCCGGTTCCGGAAGGTAATGCGCATCCCATGCTGTGTCCGTTCGGGCTGTTTCCCGCCGCGGACGGGCTGGTGGCCATTGCCTGCCCGATGGATCAGTTCTGGCCCCCGCTGGCGCGCGCAATGGGCCGCGAAGATCTGGTGGCGGATGCCGCATGGCGCACCAACGAGGCGCGGGTGGCGCACAACGCCGAGGTGGTGGGCATCATCGCGGAATGGACCGCCGGCCAAACCAAAGCGGCGCTCAAAGCGCTATTGGGGGGCGTGATCCCGTTCGGCCCAGTGCACAACGTGGCGGATATATTCGCCGACCCCCATGTTCGTGCGCGCGACATGCTGGCCGAGATCGAACAACCGGGCCTCGAGCGCCGCGTGACCGTGGCCGGCACGCCGATCAAGATGACCGCCACACAAGGAACTGTGGCACATCGCGCGCCGCTGCTGGGCGAACACACCGATACGATCCTCGGCGACCTGGGTTATTCGGCGGCCGAGATTCAATCACTGAAAAACACTGGAGCAATTTCATGAGCAATCGTCCAACACGCGCACGCCGCTGTCAGCTGTCGGTGCCCGGCAGCAGCGCCAAGATGATGGCCAAGGCAGCCGCGCTGCAGTTGGATCACGTGTTCCTCGATCTGGAGGATGCTGTTGCGCCCAGTGCCAAACCGGGCGCGCGCGGCATGATCGTAGATGCGCTGAACGATCTCACCTGGACGCCGCGTACGCTGTGCGTGCGCATCAACGACGTAGATACACCCTGGTGCCACGACGACATTATCGAAGTGGTGAGTGGTGCGGGTGCGAAGCTCGACACCATCATGCTCACCAAAGCCAAGAGCGCGCACGATGTGATGTTCGTGCATCTGCTGCTGGACCAGCTGGAGAAGAAGCTGGGCTTGCCCCACCGCATCGGCATCGAATGCCTCATCGAAGAAGTGGAAGGCATGATGAACGTGAATGAGATCGCGGCATGCTCGGACCGCCTGGAATGCCTGATCTTCGGTATGGGTGATTACTCAGCGAGCCAGCAGATGCAGGTGCAGTCCGTGGGCGAATCCGGCCCCTACCCCGGCGACATCTGGCACTACCCGCGCTATCAGATGACCATCGCCTGCCGCGCCAACGGCATCGACCCCGTCGACGGCCCCTACGCGAACTTCCGCAATCCCGATAGTTTCCGGCGCGAGTGCGACCGCGCCTATTCGCTGGGCATGGTTGGCAAATGGGCCATCCACCCCAGCCAGGTGGAGATTGCCCAGGCGGTGTTCTCACCCGGGCAAGACGCCATCGCCGCTGCCCGCAAACAGAAAGAGGCGTATGCCCAGGCGCTGGAAGAAGGCCTCGGCGCGATCAATGTCGATGGTGTCATGGTGGATGCCGCCTCGATCCGCATCGTGCAGAACCTGCTGGATCGCGCTGAACTTTATGGAATGTAAATCAGCAGGAATCGCGGCTGAAGCCGCTCCCACAAAATCAGCCACTCCCACCATCTCTTGGGTGGGGCATTTGGTGCCAGGCACCATTTGCCTGGGTGGGGCATTTGGTGCCTGGCACCATTTGGCCGACTTTGGGGGAGCAGTAGTTTTGGTGGGAGCGGCTTCAGCCGCGATCAGACTCAATTGGAGGATGAATGACTGAGAGCTATCTGACTGAGGAACGCCTGATGATTCAGGCGGCCGCGCGGGAATTCACGCGCAAAGAAGTGCTGCCCGTGGCCAACGAGCTCGATCCGGTGCAGGGCGAGATTCCCATGGACCTGCGCCGCAAGATGGGCGAACTCGGCTACTTCGGTATCCGCACGCCGGAGGAATACGGCGGCCTGGGGCTCGGCGTATTCGAGTATTGCCTGATCGCCGAGGAGCTGGCGCGCGGCTGGATGAGTGTCGCCAGCATCATCGCGCGTGCGGCGGGCCTGATGGGCGTTAAAGGTTGGCCCCTGGAGAAGCGCATTGAACTCACCAAAAGAGCTGCCCGCGGCGAATACCTCGCCGCCGTCTCGCTATCCGAACCCAATGTGGGTTCCGATCTCGCGGCCGTCAGCTGCCGCGCCGTACTCGATGGCGATGAATGGGTGATCACGGGCAATAAATACTGGTGCACGTTCGCGGACGGCGCGGACTACATCCAGCTGCTCGCGCGCGTGGAGACATCCGCAGATCAGGCCCGCTACAAGGGCATGCGCACCTTCATCATCGAAAAACCCCGCGGCGAACTGCCGAAGGGTTGCGCCGGATCACCCATTCCAAAAATCGGCTACTTCGGCTGGAAGACGTACGAGCTCGCCTTCGACGGCTGCCGCATTCCCAAGGAAAACGTGGTCACGGGCGGCGAGAGCGAAGGCTTCAAGAACGCCGTGTCGTTTCTCAATGCGGCGCGCGCGCATACCGCCGCCCGTTCGATTGGCCTGGCACGTGGCGCGCTGGAAGACGCCATGGCTTACGCCCACGAACGCGTGCAGTTCGGCGTGCCGATTGCCGATTTTCAGGAAACCCGTTTCAAGCTGGCGCGCATGGCCAGCGAGATCGAAGCCGCACGCCAGCTGATGTACCACGTGGCCACCGAGATGGATAACGGCCGCCCGGCCGACAAAGAGGCATCCATGGTGAAGTGGTTTGCCAGTGAGATGGCGGAGCGTGTGACATCCGATGCGCTGCAGATTCTGGGCGGCGCGGGCTACACCAAGCTGCACGCCGTGGAACGCCACTGGCGCGACGCGCGCCTCACAAAAATCTTCGAGGGCACCAGCGAGATCCAGCTGCGCATCATCTCCGACCGTCTGCTGGGTAAGCCCACACATCGGAGCAATTCGTGAATATCAATCAAGACGACTACCGCGCGCTGCGCTTCGAAAATCTCGATGGGCAGGTGCTGAAGATCACCATCGATCATCCCTCGAGCGAGCTGAACGCCGTCGATGATCTGCTGCACGGTGAGTTCACGCGCCTGTTCCGCGATCTGAAACAGCTGGACGGCGCGCGCGCCGTGTTGCTCACCGGCAGCAAGCGAGCCTTCAGCGCAGGCGGCGATTTCGCCTGGTTTCCCACGCTGCAGGCTGGCAACAATCTCGAACACCTGCGCCGCGACGCAAAACAGATGATCTGGGATCTGCTGGACGTATCCGTACCCATCGTCTGCGCGCTGAATGGGCCGGCCGCCGGGCTCGGCGCATCCATCGCGTTGCTGTGCGACATCATCTTCATGGCCGAGAAAGCCGTGGTACTCGACCCGCACGTCCGCGTGGGCATCGTTGCCGGCGACGGTGGCACCACCATCTGGCCCATGGCCGTAGGCCCAGCGCTTGCCAAACAGTATCTGTTGACCGGCGATCCGCTCACGGCCGCCGAAGCTCATCGTCTGGGGCTGGTGAATTTCGTCACCACAGCTGAGGCGCTGCAAACCGACGCTCTCGCCTTCGCCCGGCGGCTCGCCGCCGGCGCACCGCTCGCGGTGCAGTACACCAAGCAGGCCGTGAACAAACTCATCAAGGACAATCTCAACACCGCCTTTGACGTGGCCACCGCACTGGAAATCGTCACGTTCAAATCCGACGACCACCGCGAAGCGCTGGCTGCGCTAAAGGAAAAACGTACTCCCAACTTCAAAGGATACTGATATGTCAGAACTCACCCTCCATGAAGTCATGAGCACCCTGCGCGCAGTACGCCGGCTCAAACCCGACCCCATCCCAACGGATGTACTGGAGCGCGTACTGCAGGCCGCCACGTGGGCGCCCACGGGCGCCAATCGGCAACCCTGGCGGATCATTCTCGTCACCGATCCTGCACCCAAGAAGGCACTCGGCGAGCTGTACTCGACCTCCTGGTATCAGTACGCAGATGCGCACAAGGCCCATCTCGGCGACATCCCAGAGGCAGTGCGTGCGCGCGAAATGCGCACACTGGCGGCCGGCAACCATCTCGCCGATCACTTCCACGAAACACCGGCAATCGCGCTGTTCTGCTTCAATCCGAAGAACATGGCCATCACCGACGCAAAACTCGATCGCATTTCGGTGGTCGGCGGTGGATCCGTCTACCCCGCCGTGCAGAATCTCCTGCTCGCGGCGCGCGCCGAAGGCCTCGGCTGCGTGCTGACCACATTGCTGTGTATGCACGAACCGAAAGTGCGCGAACTGCTCGGCATCCCCGATCCGTGGGGCACGGCTGCAGCCGTGCCGTTGGGCTACCCCGTGGCGACAGGTCACGGCCCTATCCGTCGCCGCGCCACCAAGGATCTGGTGTACGCAAACCACTGGGGTACGCCGCGCACATGACGGTGACGTTCGCGCCCGAGGCCGAACACATCAGCGCGCTTCGAGACACGTTGCAGCGCTTCGTTGCCGCCGAAATGCCGGGTGAAAAGGCTCGGCAGTGGGACAAAGCACATCACTTCCCGCCGGAGCTGTTCCCCAAAGTCGCTGCGCTTGGCATCTGCGGACTCACGGTTGATGAAGCCTACGGCGGAGCCGGCCGTGATCTGATCGCTGCCGTGGCCGCCATCGAGGAGTTATGCCAGGCGGGCAGCTTCGCGGCCGGCCCGTTCATTCACTGCGCGTTCTACGGCGGGGTGAATATTTCCGAGAACGGCTCGCGCGAGCAGAAGCAGACGATGTTGCCAAAGATCGCGCGGGGCGAGCTGTTGTTTGCCTACGGCCTGTCTGAACCCGATGTGGGTGGTGATCTGGCCAACGTTCGCACGAAGGCACGCAAGACGGGCAGCGATACAGTGATCATCAACGGCGCCAAGCGGTGGTGTACTGGCGCAGACTTCGCCGACTATCTGATCTGCCTGGTGAACAGCGACCCCGACGGAGCGCGTTATCAGAATCTGACGTTCATCCTGATACCGCCCAACACACCCGGGGTGACGGTCTCGCCCATCGAACACTCAAATCTGCGCTACACGCGCTCCTCCGATGTCACCTTCGACGATGTCGAAGTGCCGCTCGACAACGTTGTTGGCGGACCCGCCGCCTGGAACCAGGGCTGGAAGATCCTGGCCGGCGAAGCGCTGGAAGTGGAGAAGCTGGAAATCACCGCAGTGACGTACGGACTCGCTCGCGCCGTCGTTGCCGAAGCCTGGCGCTACGCGGAAACCCGGGTTCAGTTCGGCAAACCCATTGCCCAGCATCAGGCGGTGCGCCATGCCCTGGCCGACGCGAAGACCAAGCTCGCGGCCTGCCGGCATATGCTCTACCACGCCACGTGGTTGGCGCAGGAGCGCAAGCCTTACAGCGTGGAATCGTCCATGGCGAAGTTGTTCGTGGCCGAAACGGCGGTCGAGATCGCCCTGTCGTGCCAGCGCGTGATGGGCGCGTACGGACTGTCCGATGGCTTTCACATGGAGCGCAATGTGCGTGACCTGCTGGGCATGCCCATCGTCGGTGGCTCGTCGAATATGCAGCGCAACAACATCGCCAACCGGCTGCGGTTGGGCCAATAACACGGGGAAGATCAATGTCTGAACTGCTCGCGACTGCGCAATCGCTCGCTGAATCCTTCGGCCCGCGCGCCGCGGAGATCGAATGCGCCCGCCGAATTCCGGCGGACATTTCCAGGCAAATGGCGGCAGCGGGCTTCTACCGCATGTTCGTCCCGCAGCGCTTTGGCGGGCTGGAAGTATCACCGCTGGAGGGTGTGCAGGTATTCGAAACGCTGGCGCGCCGTGAGGCCTCCTGCGCGTGGGTGGCCTTCATTGGCGCCACCAGCGGTTCCGTGCTGGCGCGGCTGCCTGACGACTTCGCGAAGTCGATCTTTCCCCATCCCGAAACGCTGATCACCGG
This sequence comes from Gammaproteobacteria bacterium, assembly GCA_032124855.1. GTDB lineage: Bacteria > Pseudomonadota > Gammaproteobacteria > Pseudomonadales > Azotimanducaceae > DATJGR01. The sequence continues at coordinate 16,397 of JAQBCT010000160.1, read as the reverse complement.
GGTATTCGCCCCCACCGGCACGGCTGAGTTGCGTGAAGGCGGCTTCCTGGTGAATGGCCGCTGGCAATGGGGTTCTGGCTCGCAGAATGCAGACTGGATTCTCGGCGGCTGCGCCATCACGCAAGACGGCACGCCATTGCGCACCGGTAGCGGTGCACCGCGTTCGCACATGCTCGCCTTCACGCCGGATCAGGTACATTTCGCTGACACGTGGCATGTAAGCGGTTTGCGCGGTACCGGCAGCCTCGACTACGACGTGCGCGACGCATACGTGCCAGAAGCGCGTGCTGTCGGGTACCTCGTCACCAAGAATCCGGATCGACCGCTGTATCAATTTCCGCAGTTCGCGTTTCTGGCGCTGGGCATCGCTGCAGTGGCGCTGGGTGCGGCGCGCGGCGCCATAGACGATCTTCAGGCAATCGCGAGCACGAAAGTGCGCGCCGGTGGATCGACGCGACTCGCCGAACGTCCCTACGCGCAGATGGAAGTGGCCAAGGCCGAGGCGACGCTGCGCTCGGCGCGCGCGTTCTACTACGAAACTCTCGAAGCGGCCTGGCAGAAAGCGCTGCGCGGCGAACCAATCCCCGTCACCGAGCGTCGCGATCTGCGTCTCGCCACCACGCATGCGATGCAGGCGGCTGTGCAGACGGTGGATGCGATGTACACGCTGGCCGGCGGCAGCTCGGTGTACGAGTCATCCGATCTGCAGCGGCGCTTTCGCGATGTGCATGTCGCAACACAACACATCATGGTGAGCCCGGGCACACTCGAGACCGTGGGGCGGTTGCTGCTGGGTGTGGAGACCAATACTGCGACGCTATGAACAAAGATCGGGGCTGAAGCCCCTCCTACAATCCCCTCCCACAAGTTAGAAGTGGGGATTAGTTGTGGGAGCGGCTTCAGCCGCGATCTTTGTTCGAGTTGCCTGCGACAAGGATCGGGGCTAAAGCCCCTCCCACACACCGACAACTTCCTCCCACAACCCCGGCGATCGTCGCACCGGCCCATGCGCGCCAGCAGGTCAGCATGCCCTGGTGCAAGCACCGCCACACAGCCGCGATCTACGCAAGGGCCGATTCTCGCAACGTGGACAGATCTATCTGGTCACCAGCCGCTGTTCTTCGGGGCGACCATTTGCCGATCTTCGACTCGGCGGTATGGTCGTCGACGAAATCCTCGCCTCCGATCGAGCAGGCAACTCGCACACACTTGCCTTTGTCGTCATGCCGAATCACCTGCATTGGCTGTTGGAGCTTCGGGGTGAGGAATCTTTGAGTCGTGTTGTTGGCAGAATGAAGGGAAGAGCTGCGCATCGCATCAATCGCCTGGTGGCAGCGGGGCCTCCGGTCTGGCAATCGGGTTTTCACGATCGGGCGCTGCGCAGCGACGCGAACCTGATTTCAGTAGCGCGGTACTTGCTGGATAACCCCGTCAGAGCGGGGTTGGTAAGGAACTTCACCGACTATCCGTTGTTATATGTGGCGTCGAGGATCGCGGCTGAAGCCGCTCCCACAAGTCAGGATTAGACACCGCTTGTAGGAGGGGCTTTAGCTCCGATCCCTGTCGCAAGCAACTCAAACAAAGATCGGGGCTGAAGCCCCTCCCACAATTTTTAGGGGTGGAGATTTCTTGTGGGAGCGGCTTCAGCCGCGATCCTCGGCAGCAAAATGCCGTCCCGACAGCCAGTGATATACTGCCCGGACCCCGCCACTTTGGAGGATCCAGCAGTTGACCAATCGACCGGAAACCCTCGGAAAACTGAAGGCGAGCAAGTATCAGGTGCTGCCGGTGAAAGCCGAGCTGCGCAAAAACCTGATCGCCAAGCTACGCGAGGGCGCAACACTTTTTCCGGGCATCGTGGGCTACGACGACACCGTCCTGCCCCAACTGCAGAACGCGCTGCTGTCGGGACAGGATCTGATTCTGCTGGGTGAACGCGGCCAGGCGAAGTCGCGCATCCTGCGCGGATTGGTATCGCTGCTCGACGAATGGACACCCGTGCTCGACGGCGTGGAAATTCCCGAGAATCCGTACGAGCCGATCTCAGCCCAAGGCAAAGCACTGGTCGCCGCCGAAGGCGATAAGGCGCCCATCCGTTGGATGCACCGCGATGAACGCTTCGGCGAAAAACTCGCCACACCCGATATCACCATCGCCGATCTGATCGGCGAAGTGGATCCCATCAAGGTTGCCGAGGGACGCTACCTCTCGGATGAGTTGACCATTCACTACGGACTGCTGCCGCGCGTAAATCGCGGCATCTTCGCGGTGAACGAATTGCCGGATCTCGCCGAGCGCATCCAGGTCGGCCTGCTCAACGTACTGGAAGAACGCGACATCCAGATTCGCGGCCATCGGGTGCGCCTGCCGCTGGATGTATTTCTCGTGGCTACCGCGAACCCCGAGGACTACACCAACCGCGGTCGCATCATCACGCCGTTGAAGGACCGCTACGGCGCGCAGATCCGCACCCACTATCCGGAAGAGCTCCACCAGGAGATCGCCATCATGGAGCAGGAAGCGCTGCATCTGGATATGGGCGACTACCGCGTCAACGTGCCCGCCTTCATGAAGGAAATCATCGGCCAGATCACGCACAACGCGCGGCAATCCGCGGATGTGAATCAACGCTCCGGCGTGTCGGTGCGCGCGAGTGTGGCGAATTACGAAGCGCTGCTGGCCAATGCCTTTCGGCGCGCGCTGCGCGTGGGTGAAACCGAGGTGGTGCCGCGCATTTCCGACCTGCCGTTCATCGTGCCATCACTGCAGGGCAAGGTTGAATTCGAGGCCATGGAGGAAGGTCAGGAGTCGCGCATCATGGACAAGCTGATGCAGAGCGCAATCAAAGCGGTGTTCGATCAGCACATCGATATCGACGCGGTGGAGGACCTCACCACGGTGTTCAACAATGGCCTGTCCGTGGAGGTCGGTGAAGCCGTGCCGTCGGCCGACTATCGCGACATCGTGGCCAAGATCGAGGGCCTGGGAGAACTGGTGGGCACGCTGGCTGGGGAGAGCGAAGCCGGACGCGCCGCCGCCATCGAGTTCATCCTGGAAGGCCTGCACCTGCACAAGCTGCTCAACAAATACAGCGTGGACGGCCGCGCATCGTACATGGGTTAACCCATGCGTAAACCCGGTCTGCGCCAGCGTTTTTCCTTCTGGGACGGCAGTCAACGGCTGCCCATCGATCCCGACGAAATACTCGGCGCCATCGCAGATGACCTGATGGAGTATGGCGATCTGCGCTGGGCCATGCGCAATCTCATGTCGCGCGGCATGCGGATGCCGCAAGGCGGATACCGTGAGGGCCTGCGCGACATGATGCGCAAGCTGCGCGAGCAGAAGAAGGAACGCCTGCAGCGCTACGACCTCGGCAGCGTCATGGAAGACATCAAGAAGCAGCTGGACGAGATTCTCGCCATGGAACGCGAGCGCATCGACGAGTGGCTGACTGAGTCGAACGAAGACGGCACACCCAAGGAAACGAATTTCTCCGACGATCTGATGAAGGGGATTGCGAAGCGCGCCGCGGAGGCGCTGGAGACGCTGCCACCCGATCCCGCCGGCAAGGTGAAGGCGCTGGAGAAGCACGAGTTCATCAACCCGGACGCGCAGCGCAAATTCCTCGAGCTGTTGAACCAGCTGCGCCGCGCCATGACGCAGACGTTTTTCAACGACATCGAGCGCATGGTGAAGGAGATGTCCGCGGGTGACATCGCGCGCATGAAGGAGATGCTCAAAGCGCTGAATGACATGCTGGTGAAGAAGATCGCCGGCGAAGATCCGGGCTTCGACGAATTCATGGCGAAATTCGGCGATATGTTCGGCGACGATCCGCCGCAATCGCTGGACGACTTACTGGAACGGATGCGCCAGCAGATGGCCGCCACACAATCGCTGTTGTCGTCGTTGAACGCCGAACAGCGCGCCCAGCTGCAATCCCTGATGAGCGACAAATTTGGTGATCCCGAGCTCGAATCCGAACTACGCAAGCTCGCCAAGGAGATGGATTTCCTCAATCCCGAGGGCAATCGCTACAAGTTCGGCGGTAACGAACAGCTGGATCTGGAAGCTGCCATGAAGCTGATGAACGAAATGCATCAGCTGGACGACATGATCGACCAGGTGGCCGACGCCGAGCGTCACGGTGATCTGGATTCCATCGACGCCAATCAGCTGGAAAAGCTGCTGGGCGAGGACGCCAAGGAATCGCTCGACGATCTGAAGAAGCTGCTCGATGCACTGGAGAATGCGGGCTACATCCGCCCCAATGGCGACAGTTACGAACTCACACCGCGCGGCTCACGCATGATCGGCCAGAAGGCGCTGGGTGAGATTTATGCGCGCCTGCGCAAGCAGAGCCTGGGCAATCACGCGATTCCCGAGGAAGGGCGTTTCGGCGAACGGCTCGAACAAACCAAACCCTACGAATTCGGCGATCCGTTTCATCTGCACATGCCGCGCACCATTCGCAATGCCATGGACCGTGAAGGTCCCGGCACGCCGGTAAAACTGAAGCCCGAGGATTTCGAGATCTACCGGTCGGAGCTGATCACGTCCAGCGCAACGGCCATGCTGGTGGATCTGTCCTGGTCCATGGCGCTGCGCGGTTCGTTTCAGGCCGCCAAGAAAGTGGCGATGGCGCTGCACAATCTCATCACGTCGCAATATCCGAAGGACAGCTTCTACATCATCGGCTTTGCAGCGTATGCGAAGGAGCTGAAGCCCGTCGACCTGCCGCAACTGCAGTGGGATGAATACGTGCTGGGCACCAACATGCAGCACGCCCTGTTGCTGGCCGAACGATTACTCGCCAAGCACAACTCGGGCACCAAACAGATCATCATGATTTCCGACGGCGAGCCCACCGCACATCTGGAAAACGGGCACGCGCAGTTTGCCTACCCGCCGACACCCGAAACCATTCGCGCCACCCTGCGCGCCGTGCGCCTGTGCACGCAGAAGAACATCGCGATCAACACCTTCATGTTGGACGCCAACTATTATCTGAAGGCGTTCATGGATCAGATCGCGAAGATCAACGGCGGGCGGGTGTTCTATACGAGTCCGGAGAAGCTCGGGGAATACATCCTGGTCGACTACGTGCAGCACAAACGCAAGCGCCTGGCGCGGCGCGCTTAGTACGACTTCGGTAATCCCAGCACGTGCTCTGACACGTAGTTCATGATCATTTCCTGGGAGATCGGTGCGATGCGCATCAGGCGCGCTTCACGCCAGTAGCGCTCCACGTGATATTCCCGCGCGTAGCCAAATCCACCATGCGTCTGCACGGCCTGGTCCGCCGCCTGAAACGCTGCGTCTGCCGCCAGCCACTTCGCCATGTTGGCTTCTGCCCCGCACGGCTCGCCGGCATCGAGTTTCCACGCGGCCTTTCGCACCATCAGTTCCGCCGCGTCGAGCCGCGTGCGCGCCTCAGCCAACGGAAACGCCACGCCCTGGTTCTGACCGATGGGCCGGCCAAAAACGACGCGCTCACCGGCATAGTCCACGGCGCGTCGCAACGCGGCACGACCAATGCCAATGGCTTCCGATGCAACCAGGATGCGCTCCGCGTTCAGGCCATCCAGCAGATAGCGAAACCCCTTGCCTTCCTCACCGACGCGATCCGTCACCGCCACCGGCAGATCGTCGTAAACCACTTCGCACGTCGCCACGGCATTGCGGCCCAGCTTGTCGATGGGTGAGATAGTCACCTCCGGACGCTGCAGCTCTGCCAGCAGCAACGTCATGCCGTCGGTTCGGCGCGCGCTGCCTTCAAGCGCGGTGGTTCGCACCAGTAGCAGCACGCGTTCGGAATCCAGCGCCTTGGTGGTCCATACCTTGCGCCCGCGCACGATGTAGTGGTCGCCCTCGCGGCGCGCAAAGGTCTTGATGGAAGTGGTATCGGTTCCGGCATCGGGTTCGGTCACACCGAATGCGACGTGCAGATCACCTCGCGCGACGCGCGGCAGGTAGGCCTGCTTCATCTCTTCGGAGCCATGCCGCACCACCGGGTGCATGCCGAATATCGACAGATGAATGGCGCTGGCGCCATTCATTGCGGCGCCCGAGGCGGCAACCTCTTCCAGAACGATGGATGCCTCTGCTATGCCGCGTCCGCTGCCGCCATACGCTTCAGGGATTGCGATCCCGATCCAGCCGGCCTGTGACATGGCCCGGTAGAAATCCCAGGGGAATTCGTGGGCCTCATCACACTTGGACCAGTAGGCGTCGGGGAAGTCTGCGCAGATCTTGCGCACGGCGTTGCGAATGAGCGTGTGCTCTTCGGTCTCCGTGAAATCCATCGAACCACCCCGGCAGATTGACGCTGAAGGTGGCTAGCTTATCGTCACAGACGAAGTTCCGGGGAGTTATTGCGCAGGGTAATCGAGCGCAAGCTGGGCTATCGTCGCGCCCGATTGTGCTCCTGCTGCCGAACCGGGATGGCGTCGTTCGACACGGGACACGCGTCAGCGACAAATTCCCGGATGGCCTGGCGCGCCTCCTCTATCGGCTTTTCCTTCAGCACATTCTTCAGGATGCTGGACTCGACCTGTGCTTCGAACTCAGATTTGAATGGCCCGACGTCGATGCCTTCACGCGTATGAAAATACCAATCGGAATTCGAGCGGAATACACGCTCCGAGCGAAACCGCGTGCGGGGTGCTTCGTTGTTTCGATGGTTCACTGCGTCATGCTCCCGGCGCTAGCGCACGCGATCGAAGATGCCGTGTCGGATTTCAGACGACAGCAGCACTGCGGTTTCACGACCTGCGGGATAGTTACGCGTTGTGTTGCCGCCCTTTACCGTAACCCATCCGGGTTCGCGCTGACTGAAGGCAATGTGAAATTCACCGTTGCTGCGCCCCGTCCGTTCGATGGCTTCCCACAGTTCACTGATGAGTACATCTCCCCTCACGTTCCTGCCTCCGTCTATTGATCGCCCCATTGCCCTGCAGTCTAAGGTGCGCCTGGCGCACATTTGTTTTCCGGATGTGATGGGTTCGTGGGATTTCTGACTACTGCGCGCCATACCACTACCGTTGGCGATGAACGACTCGACGCGCTAAATGAGAGACGGGGTAAAACAAAAGCGGCCGGTTGTTGGAAAAACCGGCCGCGCATCGTCGAGAACTCGCCAACGGCTGGCCGCAGGGCGACCGGCCGACGATGTCAAGCAGGCGCTCCTATGAGTGCCCGTGTCCGTGCCGGCGGCGAACCCGGCGCACCGAACGAAACTGCAGCGTTTCCGTTTTGGCGTCGCAGTCTCGCACCTGGTGGTTAGAGCCGCCAGATGCCAATGCCGGCATCACCTGCAGACTCGCCACGATCGGCGCCGTATAGGCCAACTTCTGCACGAATGATCTTCGTGAACTTCCGACCTTATTTTCACCCATACTTCAGGCTTTTAAACAACAATGACTCTCGGGCGAATCCTGCCGCCAACCAATTCGTAGTGGACGTCTGTCTCACTACACCCGTGACAGAATATACAATCCCTCGGGGAGCCCGATGTGCTGGGGTTGTAACGCCTTCCGCAGCCCGATCCGCGAGTGATTTCCGGGCTAATTCTGCGCTGGGCCGAGGATCGAATAGGGAAATTATGCAACAGCTTCACCTGTCCATCATGGGCGTGCGAGTGCAGATCCGCTGCCATTCACCCACCGGTCATGCACTGGCGGTCGCCAACTTCGAAGCATTCCGCTCGAACGACAGCCAATCCCCGTTCCAGCACACCTACTACATCCGTCGTGGTCGGGGTCCCCGCGGCGCCAGGGGTTATGAGGTGATGACACCCCATCGCGCGACCACGCAGCTGGATGACTCATACGAGCTGATGTACTACCTCGAAAAATCGATCACCATCGATGTGCAACTGCAACGATCGGATCTATTCTTTCTGCACGGGGCCGCGCTCAAACACAACGGCAAGGCGTGCCTGCTTGTCGCAGCACCCGGAAGCGGAAAATCCACGACCACCTGGGGATTGATCCACAACGGTTTTGGCTATCTCAGCGACGAAATGGCACCCATCCATCTCGACGCGATGACGGTGGTTCCGTATCCCCACGCCATTTGCCTGAAACAGCCCCCGCCTGGACCTGTCCCCCTTCCGGGCGCCACGGTCTTCACCTCCAGGACGATCCATGTTCCGGTGCGCACCATAGCCAATGTCGTCAGCGACGATGTGCCGTTGCAGGCAGTCTTCTTCAACCGCTATGACGCCCACGCGACAGTGCCAAGCGTCGCGCGCATTTCCACGGCAGAGGCGAGCACGCTCATCTACTCGAATGGTTTGAATCAACTCGCACATACCGGCGACGGACTGGCCGCGGCGACGCGTATTGCGGGTCATGCCGCTTGCTATCGCGTTACCACCACAGGGGACCTGACGCAGAGTTGTGCACTGCTTCGCGCCACCCTGGATGCGTAGCGCTTCCCCGCGACGCCAGTGCGCCGCTAGACCAAACCCTTGAACGCAATGATCAGCAACGCGGCCAGGCAGGCAGGCCCGATCACAGACTGACGCTGGCGACGTTCGCTGATCATTAACTCGAGCCCGTACAAGAGCACCAGCATCGCGGCAAGGAACCCGGACGCATCGAGTGCACGACCCGCCGCGATGGGCGTGATGACGACCACCAGCACGATCAGATAGTCCATGGCCGTGGTCTTGAATTCCTGGGTGCGGCGCCCCGGATTGAACCGGATCGCCATCAGCACAGCCGTTGCAAGCGCAACGAAGAAAATCGGCTGGGCCAGCGGGATCCAATCGACAAGGATGGAGCGCTGCGTGAAGCTCAGATACACCACTGAAGCACCGGCACAGAACAACAACACGCGCCCGGTCACGCCGCGTGGATCTCGATCTGCGGCAAGGATCGAGCCTAAGAACAACATCAAAACACCCGCGCCCACGCCGAATTCAAAGGAGACATCGGCCAACGCCAGGCTGGCAACGATCAGATACGCAGGTACGCCCAGTTCGAGGAACCGCCGCGGCGCTTCCACCAGCAGAAAATCCTCGCGGCGCCGTAGTCCGCTGGACCGGGGCACCGCCACGGGCGTGCTTCGCGTGATCTTCCAGTTCGCGCGTTCGGCCCAGGACAGCCAGCCGAATACAACGACGCATCCTCCGAGGTACGCCGCCGCAATCAACCAGTCACTTTGATAGCGCAGCATCAATCCGGATGACACGAACGCAATCTGTATCGAGTAGATGACCACCACGGCTTCGTAGTGCCTGAACCCGCGCTCCATCAGCCGATGGTGGACGTGGTTTCGGGTCGCTTCGAACCAGTTGTTGCCTTCCACAATGCGGCGATAGAACACGAACAGGATGTCCGCAATCGGCAAGCCCAACAGCAGCACAACCACGGATGGACTGAGCGCCGGGTCAACCCGTTGCGTCAGCAGCAGCGCGAGAATACCCAACGAAAATCCGATGGCCTGGCTGCCGCTGTCGCCCATGAACACCACGGCCGGATGCGTGTTGTAGCGCAGAAAGCCGAATACGCCGCCGATCATCGCAACGGCAATCAGCACAGTGAGATCGCCGTCACCCATGTACGCCAGAAAGCCGATGGCAACGAGACTGAGGACCGACTCACCGCCGGCGAGCCCGTCCAGACCATCGGAATGATTGATGGCATTCGTCATCCCGATCAACGCGAAAATGGTGAATACCATCGCGCCCCACACCGGGATGGCGCCGGCGTCCAGGAACGGAAAGCGGGATACATACAGTCCCGAGAAACAGACCACCGGAATTACGGCAAGGAGCTGGCCCAGGAACTTGGAGTAATGCCCCAGTTCCTTGCGGTCGTCCCAGGCGCCGAACGCAAACAGAACCACCACGCCAAAGACGTACGACAACACCAACGGATTGAGCGGTGCCCATGCCAGCACGGCCACCAGAACACCGAAGACGATGCCCCAGCCACCCACGCGCGGAATGGGCTGCTGATGCACCTTGCGCGCGCTGGGTTCGTCGACCATGCCCAGTCGCGGCGCAAGTCGCATCATCAGCGGCACGATGAGCAGGCTGGTCGCGCCTGCAGTGAACAGCGTGAGCAACAGATTCATTTCTCGTAGCTCGACCATCTGTCACACCACCGGCGCATCGGCCGGGTCAGTTTGATCACGAAATCGGAGATGGCATGAGCGACCAGAAGCCCGCATCTGCCACCAGGCCCGCCTGCTCGGGATCAATGGCGATCAAACCACTGCTACGAAGCTGGTCGAGCAAATTCAACGCGTCCCGCTCGGCTGCGGTCGCGTCTACGTCAAACGTTTCCACCATGCCAGCAACGATCGACTGCCATGTCGACTGGCTGTCGAGCTGCCGAAAGATCCACGACGCGGTCGCATTGAGGTGATGCAACTGATTGGTCGCACGATGAAGCACCAGCAATTCGTCGCCGACTTCCTGGACCGTTACGTCTGTACGCAGCTGTATTCGCATGGCGGGCAGTCTCCCACGTTCCCGTTGCGCAGTTGTGAAGCTATGTGAGGCGGTTGGTGTCGAACGGTTCACGATCCGACGCCCGGGGGCGCACTTCAAAACACCATCCGCAAGCCGACAATGGTCAGCACCGCTGCCAACAACGCGCGCAGCAGCGCATCGGGGCTGCGCGTGGCCAGGGCCGAGCCAACGATGATTCCGGGTATCGACCCCACCACCAGCCATCCCAGCAAGGTGAAGTCGACGTTGCCCAGCGACATATGGCCGATGCCGGCCACCAGCGCCAGCGGAATAGCGTGCGCGATGTCGGTGGCCACCAGCCGCACGGGGGTCAGACGATACGGGTACAGGTAGGTCAGCACCGCAGCGCCCAGGGCACCGGCGCCGATGGACGTCAGCGTCACGAGAGCGCCGATCGCCGCACCGGCCAGCACCGTCAACAACGGCTGCACACTGCGAAATTGTTCGGGGCGCCCGGTGCGCAGATGTTGCCCCACGCGGTGCAGCAATGGCCGCGCCAGCTGTGCCACCCCGGTGACAATCAACGCCCACCCCAATGCAGCGATGATCAATTCATCCGCAATGTGTTCAATGGCGTCGGAGCGCAATGCCCACAGCGTGACCAGGGCCGCCGGAATGCTGCCGCACATCAGGCGTCGAACCACCTGCCAGTCGATGTTGTTCTTCAAGCCGTGTGCAACGACACCCGCCGATTTCGTGATCGACGCATACATCAGATCCGTGCCAACGGCCAACTGCGCGGGGATGCCGAACACCAGCACGAGCAGGGGCGTCATCAACGCACCGCCGCCCACCCCGGTGAGACCGACGATCACACCGACGGCGAATCCCGACAGAGATAGTGCGTAATCTGGGAGCGTCATGGGTTGGTGCTATCGGGCGGCGCGCAGCGCGGCCCGCTTCGTCATCCCGGATCCAGCACACCCCGGCGCGTGAGTTCCGCCAGGATCATCTCGGCGGCGTCCGCGCCAGACAGCGTGGTGGTGTCGACACGAATCTCCGCCCGCAGCGGCGGCTCGTAGGGTGAGTCGATGCCGGTGAAGTTGGCGATCTCGCCCAGGCGCGCCTTTTTGTATAGCCCCTTCGGGTCGCGTTCCTCAGCAACACCCAGCGGCGTGTCGACAAAGATTTCGATGAATTCATCCTCATCCAGCAACGCGCGCGCCATCTGCCGCTCGCTGCGGAAAGGAGAAATGAATGACACCAGCGTGATGAGACCGGCATCCACCATCAGCTTCGCGACCTCGGCGACGCGCCGGATGTTTTCCACCCGGTCAGCCTCCTTGAACCCCAGGTCTTTATTCAGCCCGTGTCGCACATTGTCGCCGTCGAGTACGTAGGTGTGGCGACCCATCGCGAACAGGCGTTTCTCCAACAGATTTGCGATGGTCGATTTACCTGCCCCGGACAGCCCGGTGAACCACAGCACGCACGACTTCTGCAGCTTCTGCTGCGCATGCGCCCGCTTGTCGACATCAATCGCCTGCCAGTGAATGTTCTGCGAGCGGCGCAGCGCAAAGTGAATCAGGCCCGCACCCACGGTGTTGTTGGTGAGGCGGTCGATGAGGATGAATCCGCCCGTGTGCGGGCTGACGCTGTAGGGATCGAATGCAATCACGCGATCCAGTTCGATGCCGCAGATCCCGATCTCGTTCAATTCGAGCTGATTGGTGGCGACGTGTTCGAGCGTGTTGACGTTGATCTTGTGTTTGATCGGAGAAATCGTCGCCGTCACGGTGCGGGCGCCGATCTTCATCAGATACGAACGACCGCGCAGCATCGGCTGCTCGTGCATCCAGACAATGGTCCCCTCGAACTGGTCAGCCACTTCCGCCGGCGCATCCGCCGACGAAACGATATCGCCGCGCGACACATCGACCTCGTCTGCCAGCGTCAGGGTCACGGATTCGCCCGCCACCGCCACGTCGAGATCTCCGGAGTAGGTGACGATGCGCGCGACCCGCGATGTCTTTCCCGAGGGCTGCACGCGTACAACATCGCCCGGGCGCACTGCGCCTGAAACGACCATGCCCGAGAAGCCACGGAAGTCGAGATCCGGACGATTCACCCACTGCACGACGAAGCGCAGGTCGACGTTGCTCAGTCGCTCCAGGTCCAACTCCACCGACTCGAGATACTCAACCAGCGTGGGCCCTTCGTACCACGGCATGTTCTCGCTCGCCGCCGTGACGTTGTCACCCTTCAAGGCCGACAGCGGTATGCAGGTGACTTCCTCAATCCCAAGCTTCGCCGCGAACTCACGGTAGTCACGCTCCAGCTTTTCAAAGCGCGCCTCGGAGAAGTCCACCAGATCCATCTTGTTGATCGCGAGCACCACGTGCCGGATGCCGATCATTGAGACGAGATAAGAATGACGGCGCGTCTGCGTCAGAATCCCCTTGCGCGCGTCCATCAGGATGATGGCAGCGTCGGCCGTCGATGCGCCCGTAACCATATTGCGCGTGTACTGCTCATGCCCGGGCGTGTCGGCAACGATGAACTTGCGGGCCGCGGTTGAAAAATATCGGTACGCAACATCAATCGTGATGCCCTGCTCCCGCTCCGCAGAGAGGCCGTCCAGCAGCAAGGCGAAGTCCATATCGCCGCCTTGCGTGCCGCTCTTCTTCGAATCGGCCGCCAACGTCTCGACCTGGTCTTCGAACAGCATGCCGGCCTCGTACAACAGCCGGCCAATCAGCGTGCTCTTGCCGTCATCGACGCTGCCACAGGTGATGAAGCGCAACAGGCTCTTGTGGCCTGCCCGGTCGCGTGCGGGCGCCTGCAACGATTTGCGGTTCTCTTCTGCTGCGGCCATCAGAAATATCCCTCCTGCTTCTTTTTCTCCATGGAGCCCGCGCTGTCGCGATCGATCACCCGCCCCTGCCGTTCAGAGGTGGTGGCCGCCAGCGTTTCTTCGATCACGGCGTCCAGCGTTTCGGCGTCAGATTCGACTGCTGCTGTCAGGGGATAGCAGCCGAGCGTGCGGAAGCGAACCTTCACCGAGCGCGGTGTTTCATTAGGCTCCAGCACCATGCGTTCGTCGTCGACCATGATGTAGGCACCATCACGCCACACCACGGGTCGATGCTTGGCCAGATACAGCGACACGATGGGAATCTGTTCCTGCGCGATGTACTGCCACACATCCCGCTCCGTCCAGTTCGACAACGGAAACACGCGAATCGATTCGCCGGCACTCTTGCGTGCGTTGTACAGCTGCCACAGCTCGGGGCGCTGATTCTTCGGATCCCATCGATGCTGGGTGCTCCTGAAGGAGAACACCCTTTCCTTGGCGCGCGATTTCTCTTCGTCGCGACGGGCACCGCCAAAGGCGACATCGAATTTGTACTGGTCGAGCGCTTGCTTGAGACCCTGGGTCTTCATGATGTCGGTGTGGAGCGCCGAGCCATGCACGAACGGGTTGATGTTCATCGCCAGCCCCTCGGGATTGCGATGCACCAGCAGATTGAGTCCGAGGCGCTGCGCGGTGGCATCGCGAAATGCGTACATCTCGCGAAACTTCCACGTGGTATCCACGTGCAGCAATGGAAACGGCGGACGTGACGGATAGAACGCCTTCATGGCCAGGTGCAGCATCACAGAGCTGTCCTTGCCAATGGAGTAGAGCATCACGGGATTGTCGGCCTCGGCGACCACTTCCCGCATGATGTGGATGCTTTCGGACTCCAGCCGTTCCAGGTGGGTCAGCGTTTTCAACGCAGGGACAGACATAGCAGCCACTCAACGCCAGTGATGCCGGGCACTTTAACCGCAACGCGGCCCAAAACGCGGCAATAGTGCAAAGCATTTGTGAGCGCTTTGGCCGCGCATAGGGTGTGCAGGGGGCAGTGCGATGGCTCGACAACTATTCTGGCGGGCGCATCCCGAGCAACGACCGAACGAGCCTGCCCGTGGGTACTCCGAGGTAGTCATGCAGCGGCACGAACACCCGATACACGGGAAACAGCAGTTTCGGCAACGGCAGTCGCACCATATGCGTTACGGACGGTGTAGTGGTTGTGCGCCACAGATAGCGCCATCGATCACGGAGTCGCTCGCGCTGGCGGAACAACAGCGGTGAAAAAATGGCGGGGGTGTCTGGCAAAAGGCGCGCTGTGGACCGGGGGCGCGTCATCGCCGCAGCGACATCGCGCGCCAATCGACCGACAACCGACGACGCGCGAATGCTGCGATCCATCGATTCGGGCAACTGCGCGCCTGCAAGATCGGCTGCCAGTTTCAGCCCCAGGTGCAGGATGCGCAGCGTTCCGGTGGTGCGCGCCATCGCCTGCACGGTCGTCCAGTCGAGTGCGGGGAATGTGCGCACACACTCGGCCACATCGCACACCATCTGCAGGCGCTGCCAGCGCCCTTTTGCCCCCACCAGGCATAGCACGAGCAGGGCATCCTCGGCGCGCAATACCCGCAGCGCTTCACCCTTGTAGTGCAACACCTCCGCGCGCTGCCAGAATCCTTCATAGTCGATTTCGAAAGGGTAGCGCCGACCCACGATGGACCAGTGGGGCTCGAGCGCGAATTCGCCCTTGTGAAACAGGAATTCCTTGAACTCGCTGACAAAGTGCTCGAACTGCATCGGCGTGAAATCACCCGCATTGCAGTAACCCTCGCCCTCCAGCACTTTGATCAGCGCAAGCAGATCATCCCGGCGCACGAGAAAGTCCAGGTCCAGAAAATTCCTGAGCGTGACCGAGCCGTAGTACTGCTGCGCTGCGACCGCGCCTTTGTAGTGGATGACCTGTACGGCGTTCGCCTCCAGACAGTTGCTGATTCGCGTCAGCTCGGTTGCAAACTGCAGGCTCTTCCAGGCAGTAATCAGCGAGCGCACGCGCATGGTGTCCAGCGTCTTCGCGGGCACTTTCGAGTCCTTGATCGACGCCAGATTGCGATAAACGAGGGGGGCAACATAGTGCCGCTCGAGGGCGGCGAGAAATGCCGACCAATCAACCCCCGCACGAGCCAGCACCTGGATTCGCTCCGCTTGCGCGGCGTCGAACTTCACGCGCGCAGCCAGGCAGATGATTTCGAATTCGGGCGCCACCGCGCGAAGCAACTCACTCTGATCATTCATGCGCTTACGCCTTGCTTCGCAGCGGGTTCAGGCCATCGACGTCGCGTGGCGCGACGCGCACCAGGTGACGTTTCACGACCTGCATCGCGAATTGCGCGGGACGTCTGAGGTAGGCGAACGGCAGCTGCCAGTCGTGCTGATGGTTGTAGCGCCAGCGCAGATACCGCAGCGAGGGCGTCACGCCATAGCGCAGCAGCCGCACCATCATCAGGGGGTTGCGGCGACAGCTTTCGGCGGCGCGCCGCCACGACATATGGGTGTGCACCAATGCGGCAAGAATGCCTTCCCGACTCACACCATCAATGGCGCGCGACCGCTCTCGCAGCGTCGTCAACACCGCCGCCGGAATCGAAGCACCCAACGCATCCTTCAACCAGCGCAACTGCACGTACAGCGGCAACGCGGTGCGCGCACGGTCGGCGCATCCAATGATGTACTGCCAATCCATCGCCTTGCTGCTCTGGATCAGAAAGAAGGCGTCGCAGGCCCAGCGTAAATTCGTGCGACCGCGCGAGTACATTGCATGTCCAGCGATGTGGACGAGGCTGTCCTCCGGCGACAGCACCCGCACTGTGATCGATCCGATTTCAACCGAACGCGCGCGTGCCCGGATCTCATGCGCCGACATTTCGAAATGCGGGAAATAGAACGGGCGGGTGTGCAGAGCCAGCGCCAGACCCGTCCAGTGCTTGTAGACGTGATGCACACCCGCACCGGCGCCACGCGGCTGCGCTTCGCATCGCTGCGATCGCAATACCTCACCTTCCGCGTCAAGCTGGCGCTCATCAACCAGCAAATCGATGGCGTGGTTGTGACGTG
>JAQBCT010000159.1:0-8393 GCA_032124855.1 Gammaproteobacteria bacterium | reverse complement strand
GTGCCCAGGGTGGGACTCGAACCCACACGTCACAAGGACACAGGAACCTAAATCCTGCCTGTCTACCAATTCCAACACCTGGGCGCGGCAGCGATTGTACCGGAGCGAGCGATGGCTGGGTGGCGCACCTGCAGCGCAATGCACCGAACGGAACTCACCCGCGGCGCTCACGCTCCGCTAGAGAAGGTGAGCGAGTCGGCCATGGTTGTGAAGTGTGCAGCACAAGGGCACCGACAACCTAGTATCAATTTGATAGTCGTTGCGTGTTCATCGCGTCTGGTACCCGGGGCGGGAATCGAACCCGCACAGCCTTGCAGCTGAGGGATTTTAAGTCCCTTGCGTCTACCAGTTTCGCCACCCGGGCAATGCAATTGCAGGCCGACATTACCACAGCGGTTGCACTACACGACCGAGTTCTGAGACTGCTCATTCGGGTTTGCGTTGTCGCCGCAGGTGTAACGACACGAGCGCGGATACCCACCGCTGCCAGCGTCTAGTAGCATCGTCAGCAAGCCGCTACACGGTCTCACCACGCCCTGCCGATGAAGATGCTGCTAATGCTCATCGGTCTTGGCATGTCCAATGCACCACTCGACGAACGCCGCGAGCTGAGCTTCTACCACACGCATACGGGCAAGACACTCGCCGTCACGTACTTCCATGACGGCGCCTACGATTCCGCCGCGCTGGAGAACATCGACGACTATCTGAAGGATTTCCACAATGGTGCACGCCACCGCATCGATCCTGCGCTGCTGGACGTGCTGCACGACATCAAGGTCAAGACGCGCACCCGTGCACCCTTCGAAGTGATATCTGCGTATCGCTCACCTCAGACCAACCAGTGGCTGCTCGATACGACGACTGGCGTTGCTGAGGGCAGCATGCACCTGCAGGGACAGGCGATCGACATCCGTCTGCGCGACGTGGAGCTGGAAGAGCTTCGTAACGTGGCGCTGCAACTGAAGCGCGGCGGCGTGGGCTTCTATCCCGATTCCCAGTTCGTGCACGTAGATACCGGGCGCGTCAGGTTCTGGCAATCCCGGATATCCGGCCAGAGTGTGTTTCGCCCACCGCGCCAGATGGCGCCTGACACCGTGTGGCGGTTACAGTTCGAAGCGCTGATGCAGGGTCGGCAATTCCACCCGGGTGTCCTTGAGCAGCGCCGCAAACCGCTGCATGGTGTCCTCCTCGCCGTGCACTACAAAGGTACGCTGCGGCGCCGCCTGCGCGTGCCAGCGCAACAGCTCGTCGCGATCCGCATGCGCTGAGAACCCGTTGATGGTGTGCAGGTGCGCACGCACCTTTAGCTGTTGACCGAAGATCTTCACCTCGCGCTCGCCATCGATGATGCGTCGGGCGAGCGTACCTGCGGCGGCGAAGCCGACGAACACCACGCTGGATTCCGGCCGTTCGAGATTGTGCTGCAGGTGGTGACGCACGCGCCCGCCTGTGCACATCCCGGAGCCGGCCATGATCACGGCGCCGCTGGAAATTCTGTTGAGTGCGATCGACTCGGATGTTTCCCGTGTCATATGCAGGCCGGGCGGTTCCATTGGATCGCGACCTTCGCGAAACAGTTCGGCCGTGCGGCTGTCGTAGCACTCCGGGTGGCCACGAAAGATCTCGGTCGCCGAGATTGCCATCGGTGAATCGAGAAATATCTGAGTGGACTGTGGCAATTGTCCCGATTCGAGGCCCTCGCGCAGGTAGTACAGCAGCTCCTGGGCGCGTTCCAGCGCAAACGTTGGAATCACCACATTGCCGCCGCGCTCAAAAGTCGCGCGGATCGCCTGATACAACTCCGCAACCGAAGGAGCAATGGCCTTGTGCAAGCGGTCGCCGTAGGTCGACTCTATGACCACCACTTCACTCTGTGGCGGCACCGCGGGATCGCGCAGCAACGGCCGACCATCGTTGCCCAGGTCGCCGGAGAACAGAACGCTGCGACGCTCACCCGCCTCAGTCAGTTCCAGCCGAACGCTGGCCGAGCCGAGAATGTGACCGGCATCGATGAACGTGGCGCGTACGCCGCCCGCAAGGTCCAAGGTTTTGTCATACGCCGCGGTCCGCCCGAAATAGTCGAAACTGCGATTCGCATCCAGCACTGTGTACAACGGCGCCGGTCGGGCGCGCGGCCGATCGTGGCGCGCTGCGTGATTTGGTTCATGACGGCCCCTGCGTCGCACCTCTTCCTCGTTGATGTTCGCGGAGTCCATCAGCACCAGCCGCGCGAGTTCGCGGGATGCGGCCGTGGTGACGATTTCCCCGCGGAAGCCGCGCTTGACCAGCAACGGGATGCGTCCGCAATGATCCAGGTGCGCATGCGTGAGCAGCAGGAAATCGATCTGGGCCGGGTCGAACCCGAACGGTTCCGCATTCTCCTCGTCGATCTCACGCCCCCCCTGATACAGACCACAGTCGATCAATATCCGCTGGTCACCGCACTCGATGAGGTGACAAGAACCGGTCACGCCGCGATCGGCGCCGTGAAACGAAATCTTCATTGCTGGCATTCCTGCGGCGCGGAAAACAGCGGCGCGCCGCAGGCGTGGTGCCAGTCGAGGATGCTCTGCCAGATCTCCGGTGCGGTGTCAGCGTAACCGAACAGCTCGGCGTCTTCGGCATCGATGACACCTTCTTCCACCATGAAGTCGACATCGAACATGCGCCGCCAGAATTGCTCACCCACCAGCACCACAGGCAAAGGCGCGATCTTTCGCGTCTGGATGAGTGCCAGTGTTTCGAACAGCTCATCGCACGTGCCGTAACCACCGGGGAAAACCACCAGCGCCCTCGCGCGCAGCAGAAAATGCAGTTTGCGCACCGCAAAGTAATGAAATCGGAAACACAGCTCGGGGGTGATATACGGATTGGGGAATTGCTCATGCGGCAGGTCGATGTTCAATCCCACACTCTTTGCCCCCACATCGAATGCACCACGATTGGCCGCCTCCATCATGCCGGGGCCACCCCCGGTCATCACCACGACCCGACAGTCGTCCGGACCGCCACCGCAGCGTCCCACCAAGCCGCCTAGCTCGCGCGCCACATCGTAGTACTTGCTGTTTTCGAGAATCCGCAGCGCGATCCTCAGCGGCCGCTCGACGCCAACCTGGCCGGCGACGCCTGCCGCACGCAGCTCCTCGACCCGGCGCCGCGCGGCATCCGGCTCGACGATGCGCGTGCTGCCGAATACCACGATCGTGTGTTCTATGCCGTGCGCCTCGAGCAGCAGCTGCGCTTTGAGGTAGTCGAGCTGCAGACGCACACCACGGATCCGATCCTGACTCAGGAAATCGATGTCGGCATCGGCGCGTCGATAGCCCGGACTCTCCAGAATCTCCTGCACGCGGCGCAGAGCCTGCGGATCTTCCTCTGCCGGTTTTGGCCGCTGCCAGGGCAGCGGTTCGCGGCGCATCTGCGGATGCGCCGGCGGCGCGCTGCCGACCCGGTGCGAAGGCTTGTCATTCATTGCTGTCGCTCGGCCGTTTGACTTCAAGCGCATCTTCGCCGGGCGCACCAATGCCGGCAAGCGCACCGCGCGAATGCCAGGATGCATCAATCCAGATATCGGCTCATCGACGGGTGATCTCGCTTCAGCTCGTGCAGCAGACGATCGTATCTGACGATTCGCGCCAGGGAGCGGACGACGAGTGCCACCCCCAGGACAAGCAACAGTACGTTGACCGTCATCACCCCCACGAGCAGGTGTACCACGCGCTCGGTCTGGTACAGGCTCGATGTTGCAATGAGCGCACTGGTGATTGTCAGCGGCAACGCGATGATTGCAATGGCGGAACGCATCATTGACAGTGACGTCCGCTTTTCTGCGAGCAGCACTTGGATTGCGCTCGACACCAGCAGTTCGTCATTCGGTTCAGACATGCCCATCAATCCAGATCTCGAGCCGCATGATTATCCGTGCCTTAGCCACACAGAACCAGCGCCCGCGCTTCGTCACCCAGTGTATCCAGGTCCGCATGGAACATTGCGGCATGAACATGGGTTGCTAGATGTATCGTCAGCACACGCCGACAATCAATGAACAAATCCACCGCCGAGCAAATCACGTCTACAACAAGTAACGCGCTGGCGGGTCAACCAGCGCCGCGATCGATGCTGGTGGATATACCCAGACTCGTAACGTCCTTCTACACCGGCGTGCCCGATGCGTCCGCGCCGGCGCAGCGCGTCGCGTTCGGCACCTCGGGGCATCGCGGCTCCGCCTTCGACAACGCGTTCAATGAGTCGCATGTGCTGGCCATCACCCAGGCCATCTGCGACTACCGCAAGCAGCAACGCATTGGTGGCCCGCTTTATCTCGGCTGCGACACGCACGCACTGTCGGCGCCGGCCGCTGCAAGTGCACTTGAAGTGCTCGCTGCAAACGGCGTGGAAGTGATGCTGGCGCAGGATGACGAATACACACCCACGCCGGCGATTTCACACGCAATCCTCACCTACAACCGCGACCGCGCTGAAGGCCTTGCGGACGGCATCGTCATCACCCCATCGCACAACCCGCCCGCCGATGGCGGCTTCAAGTACAACCCACCCAACGGCGGGCCAGCCAACGTTGATATCACGAAGTGGATAGAAAACCGTGCCAATGCACTGCTGGAAAACGGCCTCGAAGGCGTGCACAGGATGCAGCATGCGCGCGCACTACGCGCACCCACCACACACCGGCACGATTTCGTCACGGCCTACGTAAATGATCTCGGCAACGTGCTCGATATGGACGCGATCCGTGGCGCCGGTATCCGCATGGGCGTGGATCCCCTCGGGGGCGCCGGCGTGCACTACTGGGCGCGCATCGCCGAGCGATACAGATTGAACTTGACAGTCGTCAACGACGTGGTGGATCCCACCTTCAGCTTCATGACGCTGGACTGGGACGGACGCATCCGCATGGACCCGTCTTCGCCGTACGCGATGCAGCGCCTGCTCGCGATGAAAGATCGTTTCGATATTGCGTTCGCCTGCGACACCGACCACGACCGGCACGGCATCGTCACCCGCAACGCAGGCCTGTTGGCGCCGAACCACTATTTGACGGCAGCAATCTCGTATCTCTTCCAACACCGTCCCCAGTGGCGCGCCGCGGCCGCGGTGGGCAAGACGCTGGTGAGCAGCGGTATGATCGACCGCGTCAGCAGCAAACTGAGCCGCGCCCTGTACGAAGTGCCGGTGGGCTTCAAATGGTTCGTCGACGGCCTGCGCGACGGCTCACTGGGCTTCGGCGGCGAAGAGAGCGCAGGCGCATCCTTCCTGCGCCACGACGGCACGGTCTGGACCACCGACAAGGACGGCATCATTCCAGCCCTGCTGGCGGGAGAAATGATGGGCCGGCTGGGTCGCGATCCGGGCGAACTGTATGGCGAGCTGGCACGCGAATTCGGCAACCCGGTTTACGATCGCATTGAAGCACCGGCCACGCCGACTCAGAAGCAGCAGCTCGCGCGATTGTCCGAAGCGCAGATCCGCACGGCGCAACTCGCCGGCGAGAAGATCCAGACCGTCCTGACACGCGCACCCGGCAACCGCGAACCTATCGGCGGCGTGAAAGTGGTGACGGAGAACGGCTGGTTCGCGGCGCGTCCCTCCGGCACCGAGGATATCTACAAGATCTACGCAGAGAGCTTTCGCGGCGAAGAACATCTACAGCGCATCCAGCGCGAAGCGCAACGCATTGTCAGCGACGCTCTGCAGAGCGAGGGAAACAACAATGAACAATAAACAAGTCAGCGCCAGGATGCCGAAAGCGCTGTCCGCGGATCAGTTGCGGCAGATCGATGCCTACTGGCGCGCCGCCAACTATCTGTGCGTCGGGCAAATGTATCTGTGCGATAACCCCCTGCTGAAGCGACCGCTGGCGCTTGCCGATGTGAAGCACATGCTGCTTGGGCACTGGGGAACCACCCCGGGACAGAATTTCATCTATGCGCACCTGAACAGGGTAATCAAACAATACGACCTCGACATGATCTACGTTTCCGGCCCGGGTCACGGCGGCCCGGCCGTGGTCGCCAACACCTATCTCGAGGGGACGTACAGCGAGGTCTATCCGAACGTCAGTCAGGATGAGGCTGGATTGAAGCGCCTGTTCACGCAATTTTCGTTTCCCGGTGGCATTCCTTCTCACGCCTCGCCTGAATGCCCCGGTTCAATACACGAAGGCGGCGAGCTCGGCTATTCGCTGAGCCATGCCTTCGGCGCAGTGTTCGACAATCCGGATTTGATCGTCGCCTGCGTCGTGGGTGACGGCGAGGCAGAAACGGGGCCGCTCGCGACCGCCTGGCATTCCAACAAATTCCTGAGTCCAGTCACGGATGGCGCGGTGCTGCCCATCCTGCATCTGAACGGGTACAAGATTGCCAATCCCACGATTCTCGCTCGCATCGGGCGAGACGAACTCGAAGCGCTGTTGCGCGGCTACGGCTGGACGCCGTATTTCGTCGAAGGCGACGAACCCGCGCCCATGCACGAGGTGATGGCCGCAACGCTCGACAGCGTAATCACACAGATCCAGATGGTTCAGCGTGACGCGCGCCGGCGGGGTGAGGCAACACGACCACGCTGGCCGATGGTCGTGTTGCGCTCACCGAAAGGCTGGACCGGACCGAAGCGCGTCGACGGCCGGCAGATCGAGGGTACTTTTCGTTCGCACCAGGTACCGCTGTCCGATCCGGCGACGCATCCGGAACACCTCAAATTGCTCGAAGCCTGGCTTGCCAGCTATCGCCCCGAGGAGTTGTTCGACACCGACGGTCGTCTGAACTCCGAACTTGCTGCGCTCGCGCCCACGGGCGCACGACGCATGGGCGCGAATCCCCATGCTAACGGCGGCATGCTGCTGCACGATCTGCGCATGCCCGATTTTCGCGACTACGCAGCCAGTGTGCCAATGCCGGGCACGCCTGGTATCGGCGATACGCATGTGCTGGGGCCGTTCCTGCGCGACGTGATCAAGCTAAACGCCGCAGCGCGCAACTTCCGTGTATTCGGTCCCGACGAGACACTATCGAACGGACTCGAAGCGGTGTTCGACGTGACGCAGCGTCAATGGAATGCGGCAACCGAACCGAACGATGAGTTTCTCGCGCCTGACGGACGGGTGGTGGAAATGCTGAGCGAGCATCAGTGCGAGGGCTGGCTTGAGGGCTATCTCCTGACGGGCCGCCATGGCCTGTTCAACTGCTACGAAGCGTTCATCCACATCGTGGATTCGATGTTCAACCAGCACGCGAAGTGGTTGAAGGTGTCGGCGCACCTGCCGTGGCGGCGCAAGATCGCATCGTTGAATTATCTGTTGGCCTCCCACGTTTGGCGCCAGGATCACAACGGCTTCACGCATCAGGATCCCGGATTCATCGACCATGTCGTCAACAAAAAGGCCGAGGTGGTGCGCGTGTATCTGCCACCGGACGCCAACTGCCTGCTCTCGGTGATGGACCACTGCCTGCGCAGCCGCCACTACGTGAACGTCGTGGTGGCCGGCAAACATCCGGCGCCACAGTGGCTGACCATGGCGGGCGCCGTGGAGCACTGCCGCGACGGCATCGGCATCTGGCGGTGGGCAAGCAACGACCAGGCCGTTTCGCCCGACGTGGTGATGGCTTGCTGCGGCGATGTCCCGACCCTGGAAACGCTTGCCGCCGTGTCGATCCTGCGCCAGCACCTGCCCGCGCTGAGAATCCGCGTGGTCAACGTCGTGGACCTGATGAAACTGCAGCCACCCAGCGAACATCCGCATGGTCTCTCCGATATGGAATTCGATGAATTATTCACAAGGGACAAGCCGGTGATCTTCGCGTACCACGCCTATCCGTGGCTGATCCACCGCCTGACGTATCGCCGTACCAACCACGACAACCTGCATGTGCGCGGCTACAAGGAAGAAGGCACCATCACCACGCCGTTCGATATGACTGTGCTCAACGACATTGACCGCTTTCACCTGGTGATGGACGTGATCGACCGGCTGCCGCAGACCGGTGATGCGGGCATAGACCTTAAGCAGCAACTCAAGGACAAGCTGATCGAACACAAGCAGTACATTGACAAGAATGGCGAAGACCTGCCGGAGGTTCTGAATTGGAAGTGGAGCGCGGCCCACTCGGAAAAACCATGAACGCTGCACAACAGCTTCACGATCTGGGCCAAAGCCTCTGGCTCGACAACATTACGCACGCGCTGCTGACTGACGGCACGCTCAGCTGCTATATCAGGGAGTTTGCGGTGACGGGGCTCACCTCCAATCCCACGATCTTCGATCAGGCCATCAAGAGCGCAGACGTTTACGACGAAGCCATTCGCAAGAAAGCCGATGAAGACAAGTCAGGCGAGGCGTTGTTCTTCGAGCTGGCGTTGGAAGACTTGACTCAGGC
>JAQBCT010000158.1:0-4668 GCA_032124855.1 Gammaproteobacteria bacterium | reverse complement strand
GTGCAGCGTCTCATGATCACCTTCAAGAAGCGTCGCGACCAGATCCTCCGCCATCACTGGACCGCCCGGCGGATCGAGTTGCGCGATGACCGACACGAGGTCATCGCCCGGCTGCGCCGAACGCACAGCCAGCAACGGCCGAAAGAATTCGGTCAGTTCATTGATGGCGGCGCGACCGGCCAATTCGTTCTGCGCCAGACCATGGACACCGCGCTGCATGCGCCAGTAGCGTTCGACGAATGACGCCTGATCGGCTTCCGCTATGCCCCACAGATGCACCAGCAGCTCGAGCGGCAAGCGCGCAGCGAATTCCATCGCAAGATCCGCACGGCTGCGCGGAGCAAACTCGCCGATCAGCTGCTGAACGACTGTCGGGACGTGGGTGTCCATCACGCGTTCATGTTGCTTCAGCACCGCGAGTTCATTGCCGAAATTTCGGCCCACGTGGTCGAGTCCGTAGAACCAGCGCTTCGGCCGAGTTGTGTAGTTGGCGTCGTCGACGAAGATCGACGTGGCGTCGTCGTACCGCGTGATCCAGTAGGCGTTGCCGACCCAATCGCGATAGCAGGGATAGTTCTCCCGCAGTATTGCGAGCGCCGGGTAAGGATCCTGCAAAAATTGTTTGCCGATCAGCTCGAGCGGCCGGATCCTGGCGGTGGACTCGCCCACGCGCCGCCGCTGGTGGATCTCGTAGGTCCGATAGGATTTGCCAGTGGTGCGGTGGCGCGTGATCGCCACGCCGTTCAGGCCGACGGTTGTTTCCGACTTCGTCGACGCAGCGGCTGCGGGGATTTGCTCTTGGCTGTGGTTGGTTTCCGACATTTCAAGTGAGATCGTAGTCGATCCACAACTCGCGAATCGCGCCAAGTCCGATCGGCGCCAGGTTCACCCCGTCGATGTCCTTCGGCATCCGTGCGACGTTGATGCGCGGGTGGGTCATGTGCTGGTCCAGAATCTGCGAGCCCACCACGGATTCCTGATGCGAAATCCAGGCGCCCGGACATAGATGCGGGCCGACACCAAAGGCCATGTGGCTACAGCGGCCTTCTTTTCGATAACCGCTGCGCAACAGCTTGCCGCTGTACAGATCGCTCCGGAAGATATCGAAGGTTTCTGGTTCGTTGAAGATCCGTTCGTCGTGGTTCGCCGCGACGTCGACCATGTTCATCAGCGACCCCGCCGGGACGCGCACGCCGTGCATCTCGACGGCAAAAGTATTGTGGCGCGGTTGTCCGCCGATCGACGTGGAGTGGCGCAGGGTTTCGTGAAACGCGGCGTCCCACAACGCGCTGTCCTGCTGCACAGCGCTGAACTGTGCCGGGTGCTGTAGCAGCAGATACCACAGATTCAGGATGGCGCCGCGGGTGGTCTCGCCACCACCGCCGACAATGAGCGCGATATTGGATGTAATTTCTTCGGTGGAGAGATAGTCGCCATCCACTTTGGATTCGCACAACTTGGAAATGATGTCCTTGCCGAGACTATTGCCCGCGTCATCGTATAAATGCGTGGGCGTTACCCGCCGCTGCGCGACGATCTTCTCGACATAATCTTCGAGGTGCTGGCGGGCTTCGAGACCCTGCTGCTGTTTATCCGATCCGCCCAGACCCGACATCATCGAGTTGTACCAATAGAAAAACGCGTCACGCGCGTCGTCGGGAAATCCAAGCACCTGACACACGACACGGATCGGGAATTCGTTGGCAAAGGCCCGGCCGAGTTCCACCGTGCGCGTGCCATCGCCGTTGTTCACGATCCAGGGCGCCGTCGAGGTGTCCCATCCCGCAATCATCTCCTGAGCGAGGCGGCGGATCGCGGGCACACGATTCTGCAGTGCCTGCCCGACCAGATGCTGGCCATACACGTTGCGCCGCCGCCGATGCTCGATGCCGGAGAGCTCCAGTTGCGTGTTGCCGAGCACGCCGTTCGAGCCGCCTTTGGGAATGGTGTTGAAGCCTTCGTCGTCGAAGTAGCAGGCAGTGATATCGTCGTAGCGCGTGACGTAGTAACAGTTGTGAAGCTTGTCGTGAAACACGGGGTAGTGATCACGCATGATCTTGTAATAGGGGTACGGATTGCGTTGGAACTCGGCGGTATCAAAGATGCGCGGATCTAACAGCGGTGTCCCGTCGCGCGCGTGGCCCATGTCCACGGCACGGCCAAGCGGCATCAGCGGGAACTCCCGATTCGCTGCGGCGAGGCCGGTCGGCAGCACCGAGGCGTCGTTGGAACCCAGGAATCCTTCGAGGAAAGAAGCAATCGTCGCCATGGCCTGCTACCCGTATCCGGTAAAGGTTTTTTGCACGCTACATCGCGCTACAGTTCGGTGCAATGCGTTGGTACGATGCATCGACTTGCCTGAAATAAATGCGCTGGCGCCGGGAGACCCACCGATGAGTCCGATCGAAGAGCTTCTGGAAACCGAGGCAATCAAAAAGCTGCGCGTACAGTATTCTCATTACTTCGACGGCAAATGCGTCGACGACCTGGCCGACCTGTTTACCGATGACGCCGTATGTGAGTTCGGTCCCGACTACGGCGGCGATTGGATCGGCAAGACGCAGATCCACGCGAACTTCGCGAAATTCGCAGAGGCTGAAGGCCCCGAGTACGGTGTCCTGCACGCAGTCACCAATCCATTGATTCGTATCGTCGATTCAACGACCGCGCATGGCCGCTGGTATCTGCTGGACTTACGGACGACGGAAGGCGTGGACAATCCGCTGATTCTGTTTGGGATCTACGACGATCTGTACAAAAAGATCAATGGGGCATGGAAAATCCATCGCACTCGCATCGATTTCCTCTGGCCCAAGCGGCAATATTATGGCCCCCGCAAGGTGTAACTCAGACGTATTGGCGGAGTTGCACAGATGACATTCGTGATCACCCAAGCCTGCATCGATGTAAAGGACAAGTCCTGCATCGAAGTATGTCCGGTGAGCTGTATCTACACCGATGCCGAAGACCGCATGTGCTACATCCATCCCGCTGACTGCATCGACTGCGCGGTATGCGAATCGGCGTGTCCGGTGCAGGCGATCTTCGTGCAGAAGGAAGTGCCGAGCGACGCGGTGCGGTTCGTCGAAATAAACGCCGTATGGTTCGGCGACAAGCAGGCCGCCCGTGACGCCGTCGCCCAGATCGCCTGCGCTTCATGAACCCAACGCAACATACAGGCCCGCTATGAGCAAAACCCCGTACGAACCCGTGGTTCCCCGCTCGTTGGACGAGATCAACTTCCTCGACGCCAACCTGCAGAATTGTCCGTACCACGCGTATCAGATGTTGCGCAACGAGGCGCCCGTCTGGCGCGATCCGATTACCGGGTTCTACGTGATCACCGCGTTCGACGATCTGCGCGATGTGCTGCTCGATACGGAGCGCTTCACCAACGGCATTCGTGGCGGCCAAGGTCGCGGGCGGGAGCGCTTGAACTCGGAACGCGCAGAACGAATGCGCGAGTTGTACGAAACAAAAGGCTGGCTGCCGGCGCCGACGCTCGCCGGGCGCGATGATCCGAATCACAAAGAAATGCGCGCCATGTTCAACGAGGCGTTTCGGCCGAAGCGCATCAACGCGATGGACCCGTTCGTTGAGCAGACAGCGTACAAGTTGATCGACGCGTTCATCGACGCCGGGCACTGCGATTGGGTGAAGCAGTTCGCCGTGCCGTTACCGCTGATCGTCATCGGCCATCAGATGGGCGTGCCCGAAGCAGACATCTGGCGGATCAAGGCGTGGACCGACGCGTGGGTGCAGCGCCTGGGCATGATGCAGACCGAGGAGCAGGAACGCTGGTCGGTTGAAATGGAAATCGAAGCCCAACATTATTTCCAACGAATTTTCGAGCACCTGCGCAAAGAGCCCAACGATACGTTGGTGTCGGAGATGGTCAACCGGGTGATCCCGGAATGGGGGCGGACGTTGACCGACAACGAACTGCACGCGGAGATGATGGCCGACACCTTCGTCGGCGGCTCGGAAACGTCCACCAATGCGATCTCCGCGGGGGTCATGCTGCTGATTCAGAATCCGGAGGTCTGGCGACGCCTGAAGGCCGAACCGGAGCGACATCTGAAGACGTTCATCGAGGAGGTGCTGCGTCTCGAAGGTCCGGTACAGGGGCTGTTTCGCACAGCGGCGCAAGACATCGAACTGCATGGGGTGACGATTCCCGAGGGATCGATGATAAATGTCCGATACGCCGCCGCGAATCGCGATGAGCGCGAGTTCGATTGTCCCGAGAAGCTCGATCTCGATCGCGACAAGCCCGGGCGTCACCTGGCGTTCGGCTCGGGGGTTCATCACTGTCTGGGCGCGCCGCTCGCACGCCGCGAACTCTACTGGGGGTTCAAGGCGCTGATCGATCGTGTCGAGGATATGTGGTTTGCACCGAACAGGAACGATTTTACCGTTGCGCCCAACTTCGCATTGCGGGCACTGAAAGAACTGCATATCGAGTTCATACCGAAGCAGCGCGCTTAGGCCAGCCGACCTGGGTTGCGATCCGATGCCACTCACACAGGTCTTCCAGCCCATCGTCATCAATGGGCTCCACATCAAGAACCGCGTCGTTCGCACCGCGCATGGCACAAATCTCGGCGGCGGTGCCTTGTCGGATGATCTGATTGCCTATCACGAGGCGCGCGCTCGAGGCGGTGTGGG
>JAQBCT010000157.1:0-9020 GCA_032124855.1 Gammaproteobacteria bacterium | reverse complement strand
TGACCATTCGACAGTCCGCGTCGTTCGACACCCACGTGGTTGTTGCAACCGACGGCACGCTGTCGGCGGACATCCGACCTTTGGTGCGACTGGACGTGAGCGTCATCGTGGCGCAGGACGGCCGGCGCGAGCGGGGATTCTCGGGCGGCGGCGGTCGCCGTGATCTGCGGTGGATCTGCGAGCCGGGCCGCGCCGATCGTTTTGTCGTGGAAGCGGTGCGCACTGGCCTCGTGAATCTGGAAGCGCAGCCAGCGCCCGCCGGACCGATGACTGTCGTGCTCGGTCCGGGTTGGCCGGGCGTGCTGCTGCACGAAGCAGTCGGACACGGCCTCGAAGGCGACTTCAATCGCAAGGGCACCTCGGCGTTCAGCGGAAGAATCGGCGAACAGGTTGCGTCGCCACTCTGTACCGTTGTCGATGACGGTACGCTGGCAGATCGTCGCGGCTCACTATCCGTGGACGACGAAGGCACTCCAACGCAGCGTACGGTGCTCATCGAGAACGGCATTTTGAAGGGCTATCTGCAAGACCGCCTGAATGCATCTCTGATGAACACCGCGCCCACCGGCAATGGTCGCAGACAGTCGTACTCGCACGCGCCGATGCCGCGCATGACCAACACATTCCTGCTCGCGGGTTCGCACGATCCGCAGGAGATCATCGGCAGTGTCAAACGAGGCCTGTACGCGGTGAATTTTGGTGGCGGCTCAGTTGACATCACGTCGGGCAAATTCGTCTTCTCGGCCACCGAGGCTTATCTCATCGAGAATGGCCGCGTCACCCATCCCGTGAAAGGCGCCACGCTGATCGGCAATGGCCCGGAAGTGATGCGGCGTGTCTCCATGGTGGGCAACGATCTGGCGCTGGATGACGGCGTGGGTGTGTGCGGGAAGGATGGGCAGTCGGTACCGGTGGGGGGTCGGCCAGCCGACACTGAAAATCGATCAGGTGACTGTCGGTGGCACTGATGCTGCCGGCAGTTCTGCAGGGTGATCGTCAGCGGCATCCGAGGCGTTGTCCCGCAGGAAACGGAACAACGTGCGAAACGCAGCCGTGTCCTGTGGGCGATTGCGCACGTTGCGGATCAATGCGCGCAGCTGCTGCCGATCGGTCGTGGGGTATCGCGCGAGATATTCATCAAGCGCCTCATCAGTTTCGACCAGGCGCGCTCGCCACTGTTCAACCTCGTGGTGCGCAAAACGTGCCTGGCCCGTGGCGCGTTCGCGTTCGGCCAGCGCATGTTCAATCGCAGTCACATCCAACGAACGCATCAGTCGACCGATGTACTGACCCTGACGCCGCTTGGCCTCGTTGGATGTGATGGAACGGAAATCGGCGAGCGCCTGGCGCAGCGTTGGCGGCAGTTCCAAGGCGGCGCACGCCGCGTCGCTCAACTCGCCGAGTTGCGTACCCAGCGTTTTCACGCGCTGCGCTTCGCGCTTACGCGCGGACTTGCTGAGATCGTCTTCGCTCATTGCCTGAACGTTATCACGAAATATGGAAACCGGATTGCAGCCTATGAATGATGTGGTGGATCTGACGTCCGCGACGAATCACGAAGACGAACTCAAATCGCTGGTTGCCGACATTCTCACTCGGGCGCGGGCGCACGGCGCGGACGCGGCCGAAGTCGCTGCCAGCGAAGAGGCGGGACTGGGTGTCACGGTACGATTGGGCGAACTCGAAACCGTGGAGTTCAATCGCGATCGGGGCTTCGGCATCACCGTCTATGTCGGCCAACGCAAGGGCACGGCGAGCACCTCGGATACGACGCCCGAGGCGATTGAGTCGACGGTGAGCGCAGCCTGCAACATTGCGCGATATACAGAATCCGATCCGTGCCATGGCCTCGCCGATGCGCGGTTGATGGCTCAAGTGCTGCCGGCGCTCGATCTGGATCATCCGTGGTCGCCGAGTGTAGCCGACGTCGAGGCAATGGCTCGCGAGGCGGAAGCCTCGGCGCGCGGCTTCGATCGGCGCATTACGAATTCGGATGGCGCGTCGGTGTCCAGCCAGCGCGGCTGTTCGGTATACGGCAACACCCATGGCTTCCTGGGTAGCCGCATTGGCACGCGACACAGCATCAGCTGTGGCGTCATCGCCGAGGACGCCAAGGGCAAACAACGCGATCATTACTATACGATTGCCAGGCGCATAACCGATCTGGACGCGCCGGCCAGTGTGGGAGCTGAGGCTGCGCGTCGCGCGGTGGCGCGATTGGGGGCAGGCAAGGTGAAGACGGGCCGCTACCCGGTGTTATTCGCGGCGGAAGTGGCCGGTTCGCTCGTCGGTCATCTGATCGGCGCGTTGAGCGGTGGCGCTCTGTACCGAAATGCGTCGTTTCTAACAGATTCGCTTGGCCGCAAGCTCCTGCCCGATGGATTTTCGATCGTCGAACGTCCGCTGATACCGGGCGCGCCGGGCAGTGCGGCATTTGACGGTGATGGGGTGGCGACATATGAAAAGGCGTTCATCGAACACGGCGTCGTTGCATCGTATGTCCTGGGCAGCTATTCCGCGCGACGCCTCGGACTGGCCACCACGGCCAACTCGGGTGGAGTTCACAACGTCTGGGTCGAGGGGCCACGCCGGCCATTTGCCGAACTCATTGGCGCAGTGGGGGACGGCTTACTGGTGACGGAGTTGATCGGATCAGGCGTCAATCTCGTGACGGGCGACTATTCGCGCGGCGTCGGCGGATTCTGGATCGCCAACGGCGAGATCACGTTTGCCGTGGACGAGCTGACCGTGGCGGGTAATCTCACCGACATCTACGGCAGTCTCTCGGCAGTAGGCGATGACCCCGACCGTCGTGGAAACGTCGTTACGGGTTCGTTGCTGGTGGATGGTCTGACCGTCGCCGCTGGCTGAATCTTGCGGCGCGCCTGCTGGCCGCTTCAGGCGTACGCGAGCGTTGCAAGCCCCAGGAATACCGCAAATCCCGCGACGTCGGTGATGGTCGTCAGCACCACGCCGCCGGCGAGTGCTGGATCGATGTGCATTCTGCGCAGCAGCGGTGGCAGGACGCTTCCGGAGACCGCGGCGACCAGCATGTTGATCACCAGTGCAACGCCGATCAACACGCCGAGACGCACATCGTCGAATACCCAGCCCGTGCCTACGGCCAATAAGGTTGCCCATAGCACGCCATTGAGTGCCGCCACGACGACTTCGCGATTGATCAACCAGAACAGGTTGCCGCGCGAAATCTGGCCCAGGGCCTGGCCGCGGATGACGAGCGTAAGCGTCTGGCTGCCAGCGACGCCCCCCATGCTCGCCACGATCGGCATGAGGATGGCGAGGGCCACGACCTTGGCGATCGTTGCTTCGTAGACGTTGATCACCGCTGCCGCCAGCAGCGCCGTGAGCAGATTGATACCCAGCCAGATGGCGCGCCTTCGACTCGAGCGGAATATCGGTGCAAACATATCTTCATCGACGTCCAGACCGGCGCGCGCCATGACGGATTCGTCTGCATCCTCGATGATGACGTCGACCACATCGTCGATGGTGATACGTCCCACCAGCACGCCAGCGGCATTGACGACCGGCGCCGACACCAGATCCTGTTCGGTGAAAATGTGCGCGACGTCGGCATCCGAGGTGTTGGCATCGATTGCGTCGACGTCGGTATTCATCACCTCGCGAACCGTTACCGACGGATCGGTCACGACCAGTGTGGACAGTGCGAGCATGCCGACATACTCGTCCTTGTCGTTGACGACGATCAGACTGTCAGTGGTATCGGGCAGGGTCCGGCGACGCCGCAAGTATCGCAGCACCAACTCCAGTGAATGCCGAGGCTGGATCGTGATGGTGTCGGTATTCATCAAGCCGCCGGCGCTGTCCTCGGGGTAGGAGAGCACCGCTTCGACGCGGGCACGGTCCTGTTCGCCCATCCCTGCCAGGACGCGCTGCGTGATTGCGTCGGGCAGCTGCTGCAGGATGTCTGCGAAATCGTCCGTATCGAGTTCGTCGGCGGCAGCCAACAGCGCAGCGGTGTCCATGGATTCGAGAAAATCTGCGCGCACGTCGTCGTTCAGGTACTGCAGCACCTGCGCTTGCGCTTCGTTGTCGAATAGTCCCCAGACGACATGGCGGACTTTGTGCGGCGTCGACTCCAGCAGGTTCGCGACATCCTGCGGTTGCAACGATTCCAGCAGATAGCGCAGCTCTCCGACGGTGCCTTCGCCGACGGATTTGATGACTTCGTCGAGTTGTTGCCGGAATTCCATGGCCATGCCCCGCAAATTGCGGCGGCAAGGTTACTTGGTTGGGGGGGGGCAGCCAGCACTGGCAAACGTGAGCTACTCGCCTTCGCCGAAGCGATCGCCGATCAGGTCGGTGAGCGCCGTCATGGCTTCGATTTCATCGTCACCGTCGATGCGCAATCGCAGCTGCGTACCCTGGCCCGCGGCAAGCAGCATGACGCTCATGATGCTCTTGCCGTTGACGGTCTTGACGGCGCTGACGACTTCGATGGAGCTCGAGAAGCGGTTCGTCACGCCGACGAATTTGCTCGCGGCGCGGGCATGCAGGCCAAGCTTGTTGATGATTGTGATGTCGCGTTCGAGCATGGGATTCAGAACCGTTGTTCGAGCTCGCGGTGACGGACGAGAACGTTCGGAATCGTACGCCGGAAGTGTGTGCCGAGTCGCTCCGCCATGTACACCGAGCGATGCTGGCCGCCAGTGCAACCGATGGCCACTGTCATGTATATGCGGTTGTTCTGTTCGAACTTTGGCAGCCAAGTCTCCAGAAACTGCCTGATGTCGTCGTACATGGCCCCCACGGAAGCGTCGCTTTCGAGGAAGGTCACCACATCTGCGTCGCGGCCGGTCAGCCGGCGCAGTTCGGCAACGTAGTGCGGATTGGGCAGACAGCGGATATCGAAGACCAGGTCGCCATCCACGGGGATGCCGAATTTGAAACCGAAAGAGCGAAACAGCAGCGACAATCCCGAGGTCGGTTTGTCGGCAATGCGTGCGCTGATCAGATCGGCCAGCGTAGCGGTTCCCAGTGTGGTGGTGTCGATGATGAGGTCTGCGAGATCGGCGATGCTCGCGAGCAGTTCATGTTCCGCTTCGATGGCCTGACGCAGGTCGGTCGCCTCGTTGGTCAACGGGTGCCGGCGCCGTGTCTCACTGAAGCGTTTCACCAGCGTCGGACCAAGCGCATCGAGGTAGATCACCTCGCAGTCGAGATCCATTCTGTCCAGCGACAGTAGAATCTCCGGGAAGCGTTGCAGATCGGGGGCCGAGTTGCGCGCATCGATGCTCACCGCCATACGCTGGCCGCGTTGCGCGTCGCGCAGGGAGGTGTGCACCAGCGCTGGCAGCAAACCCACCGGGAAATTGTCGATGCAATTGAAACCGGCATCCTCCAGCACGTGCAACGCGGTGCTCTTGCCGGAACCGGAACGCCCGCTGATGATCACCAGCTTCATGCCGGAGCATTCAGCATCGCGTGAAACGCATCTAAAAGTGCGGCGTCTGTCTGTGCGGCGCGAAGGCGCCCGCGGTTGTCTGCGTCTGAGAATACGCGCGCCACCTCTGCCAGGATCTGCAGATGGGTTTCGCGACCTTCGCGGGGCACGATCAGTGCGAACATCAGGTCGACGCCAACGCCGTCGGGCGCGTCGAAATCGACCGGTGCATCGAGCCTGATGAGCGCACCGAGCGCGCTGTTGGTTGCCTCGAGCCGGCAGTGCGGGATGGCGACGCCCTCGCCAAGACCCGTGGACCCCAGCCGTTCCCGGGCGATCAATTCATCGAATACATCTCGGGGGTTGAGGTCTCCGTGCGCGGCAGCGAGCAGTTCGCTGGCGTCCTGCAGTGCACGCTTTTTGCTGGTGGCCTGGTGCCCGGCGCGGGTCGATGCCGCGCCAACGATGGAGCCTAAATCGATCACTGCAGGCGTCTTGAATGGGGCGCTAGATAGTAGAGGATGCTCCGTCCGCGCGCCACGCGGTCAAGCACGCATCGCATCAGTTGCGAATGCGTTGCGGACGTCCCCGCAGCTTTTCCTTGTGTTTTACGATCTGGCGATCGAGCTTGTCGACTAACGCATCGATGGCAGCGTAAAGATCTTCGGAGGTGGAGTCGGCAAACAGTTCGGCGCCGCTGGTGTGCACGGTGGCTTCGGCCTTCTGGACCAGCTTTTCAACCGACAGCACGACATGGACGTTTGTGATGTGATCGAAGTGGCGTGTGAGCCGGTCGAACTTATTCGTCACATAATCGTGCAGCGCGTCTGTGACATCGATGTGATGACCGGAAATGCTCAACTGCATCAGCGTTCTCCTACGGTGCGGTTTTTGACAGTGATCATGTCGTGGCGAGTTGCCAGGATTTCAAACAAAACGTTTGCGTTCGCTGGACGGAGGGATGGAAAGCAGGTCTCGATATTTCGCAACAGTACGGCGCGCCACGTCTATGTTTTGAGCTTTGAGTATCGCCGTGATCTTGCTGTCGCTCAACGGCTTTCTGGGATTCTCTTCTGCGGTGAGCTTTTTGATCAGTGCACGGATCGCGATGCTGGAAACTTCGCCGCCTGTGCTCGTCGATACATGACTGGAGAAAAAGTACTTGAGTTCGAATATGCCGCGCGGAGTGTGCATATACTTGCGCGTGGTGACGCGTGAAATCGTCGACTCGTGCATCTCTACTGCCTCGGCGATGTCATGCAAAACCAGCGGTTTCATCGCTTCTTCGCCGTATTCGAGGAAACCGCGCTGGTGGGCGACAATCTTGATCGCCACTTTCAGCAGCGTCTCGTTGCGGCTCTTCAGACTTTTCAGAAACCAGCGTGCCTCCTGAAGGTTGTCGCGCAGGTAGGCATTTGTTTCATCCGAGCCGGCGCGCCGCACCATGTTGGCGTAGTGAGAATTGATACGCACTCGCGGCGCCGTTTCCGGATTCAATTCGACAAGCCATTTATCGCGTTCCCGATGCACGAGTACATCGGGCACGATGTACTCCGTGGCCTGGCTCTCGATGGCAGAACCCGGGCGAGGATTCAGCGACTGAATCAGGTGGACGACTTCGAGGAGTTCGTCGTCGTCGAGGCGTGTCTTGCGTTTCAGTGCGTTGCGATCGTGTGCGCCGAGCAGCTCCAGATGTTCGCTGACGATCTGCCGAGCAACGTCGAGCCACGGCACATCACCCTTCAGCTGGTTCAATTGAATCAGCAGGCATTCCCGCAGGTCGCGCGCGGCCACACCGGGCGGGTCGAATTGCTGGATGCGTTTGAGAACCGCGGCCACTTCGTCTGCTTCGATGACGAGCGCGGCTTCAAAATCCGACAGGAGCTCGTCCATGGATGCGATCAGCATGCCGTCGGCATCGATTCCGTCGATGATCGCTTCGGCAATCAGCAGGTCACGCTCGCTCATCGGTGTGAGGTTGAGCTGCCACAACAGATGATCCTGCAGTGATTCTTCGCTGGTATTGCGCTCAGTCGGATCGAAATCATCCTCCGAGGCAGACTGCGCGGACGAAGTGAATTCCAGCGGCTCGTCCCACACGCTGTCGACGGGTACATCGTCCGGCAGCGCGGTTGTTGCCTCCTCATCACTTCCCGAGAGTTCGTGAAATTCGTCGTCGCCCGATGCAGCCTCCTGCGATGGCGCTGTCAGTGTTTCTTCGGCGGCCTGCTCGTCATCGTCTTCCACCAGCTCGAGCAGCGGATTGGTTTCCACTGCCTGTTGAATCTCGGCCCGCAGTTCCAGTGTGGAGAGCTGCAGCAGACGGATTGCCTGCTGCAACTGGGGCGTCATGGTCAGGTGCTGACCGAGTTTGAGTGTGAGTGACTGTTTCATCCGCTATGACGTCACCGCTGTATCACAGGCGGAACTGGTCGCCCAGATAGACGCTGCGGACGGTATCGTTGCTTAGAATAGAATCGGTGTCGCCTTCGGCGATGATCTTTCCCGCATTGACGATGTAGGCGCGATCACATATGTCGAGTGTTTCGCGAACGTTGTGGTCGGTGATGAGAACGCCAATACGCCGTTGGGCCAGGTCGCGGATCATCGCTTTGATTTCGCCTACTGAGATCGGATCGACACCGGCGAACGGTTCGTCGAGCAGAATGAACTTGGGTTCGCTGGCGAGCGCGCGGGCAATTTCTACCCGGCGCCGTTCGCCGCCGGAAAGACGCTCACCCAGCTGCGAGCGCACGCCTTGCAGGTGGAACTCGTCCAGCAATTGTTCCAGCCTGCCCTGACGCGCCGTTTTACTGAGCGTCCGGTTCAGCTCGAGGATCGCCAGGATGTTGTCCGCTACGCTGAGCTTGCGAAAGACGCTGGCTTCCTGGGGCAGATAACCTACGCCGAGGCGCGCCCGCTGATGCATCGGAAGCCGCGTGATCGGCGCGCCATCGAGTTCGATCTCGCCGGCGCCGGGTTTGATCAGCCCGACGATCATATAGAAGGTGGAAGTCTTGCCGGCACCGTTTGGCCCGAGCAGGCCCACGATTTCACCGCGCGCCACGCGCATGCTGATGTCTGCTACAGCGACACGGTCCCCATAGTTTTTCTGCAGATGGCGCGCGAGGAGGTCGGTCACGGTTGCCGCTGCGGCGTCACCGCAGCAGGCTGCAGAATCATCTGCACCTTGCCATCGCCGGTGCCTTGGGCATCGACCTTGCCGTCGCGGATGTTGTAGTTGATCAGATCGCCCGAGAACTCGTTTTGATTCTGGGTGAGGTACGCGCGCCCTTCGAGCTGGATACGTTCTTCCTGCGTAAAGTACGTGATGGTATTGGCGTCTGCGAACACCATCGACTCGTCGGCCTTGAAGCGTTGCTGATAGTGCGCGCGGTCCCCTTGCGCTGAGATTCTCACGACGAGTTGATCCTTCAGTTCGATTGTCATGGTATCGGCTGTCACCTGCATGGTGCCCTGTTCCATTCGAACGTTTCCGTGATAGACAGCGAGATTCTTGTTTTCGTCGAGCTCGGCCGAATCGGAGTTGATCTGGATGGGTTGTCCCGCATCCTCTGGCACAGCGCCGGCTGGG
>JAQBCT010000156.1:0-23688 GCA_032124855.1 Gammaproteobacteria bacterium | reverse complement strand
GTCAGTGCGATGTGCGGTGCCCTGGCATTCGATCGGTTGCGCCGCGTACTGTCGCTCGCAGCAATTTTCTACGGCGGACTGTTGCTGAGCGGCATTGCCATTGGGCTGTCGGGCTGGGTATCCGGACAGGCCGGCGTGGTTTTCTGCGCGGCACTGGGGGGTTCGCTGCTGGGCGCCGGCAATCCGCTCGAGCAGACGCTTGTGCACGCGCTGACACCACGCGCGATTGCGGGCCAGGTCTTCGCATCCATGGCCGCCGTGCGGTTTGCGTCCGGTCCATTGGGGCTGGTGCTGGCCGGCGCGTGCACCGAGTTCTTCGGTGCGGCGGCGGTGCTGGAGTTTGGTGGCGCGTTACTCGCGGCGACGGCGCTGTCGGGTTGGCGCGCGTGGCCATTACGACCCGAGCGTTGGGCGAACGAATCGTTGGGGCATGTGTAGGAGGGGCTTCAGCCCCGATCCTTGTTGACGAAACCTGCGATAGGGATCGGGGCTGAAGCCCCTCCCACAATCCGCTCCTGCCAAGCGATGGCGTAACATAGCGCGCCTCAAGAAGATCGTGGAGACATGGATGCCCCGGCAGAAGTACACGTTGATCAAACAGGACGATGTCATCGCCAGCGTCGCCGACGCGCTGCAGTTCATTTCGTACTACCACCCGGTGGATTTCATCAAGGCGGTACACGCAGCCTATCTGCGCGAGGATTCGCCCGCCGCGCGTGATGCCATGGCGCAGATTCTGATCAATTCGCGGATGTGCGCCGAGGGGCATCGACCCATCTGTCAGGACACCGGCATCGTCACCGTATTTCTGAGGATCGGCATGAACGTGCGCTGGGATGCGACGCTGGGCGTGCAGGAAATGATTGACGAAGGCGTGCGGCGGGCGTATCTGCATCCGGATAACGTGCTGCGTGCCTCCATCGTTTCTGACCCCGCCGGTGCGCGCACCAACACCAAGGACAACACGCCGGCGGTGGTGCACATGGAAGTGGTGCGCGGTAATACAGTCGATGTGCAGGTGGCCGCCAAAGGCGGCGGCTCGGAAAACAAATCCAAGCTCACCATCCTCAATCCGTCCGATTCCATCGTCGACTGGGTGGTGAAGACGGTGCCCACCATGGGCGCGGGCTGGTGCCCACCGGGGATGCTCGGCATCGGCATCGGTGGCACTGCGGAGAAAGCTGCGGTGCTCGCGAAAGAAGCGCTGATGGAACCCATCGACATGCACGAACTGAAACAACGCGGCGCCGCCAACCGCGCCGAAGAACTGCGCCTGGAGATCTTCGATGCGGTCAATGCGCTGGGCATCGGCGCGCAGGGCCTGGGCGGGCTGACCACGGTGGTGGATGTGAAGATCAAGGACTTTCCCACCCACGCGGCGTCGCTGCCGGTGTGCATGATTCCGAACTGCGCGGCCACGCGGCACGCGCATTTCGTGCTCGATGGCTCGGGACCCGCGCTGCAGACACCGCCCAGTCTCGACGACTGGCCGCAGATCACCTGGGATGCGGGTCCGACCGCGCGCCGCGTCAATCTCGACACCGTCACGCGCGCCGACGTCATCAGCTGGCAGCCGGGCGAGACAGTGCTGCTGTCCGGCAAGATGCTCACAGGGCGCGACGCCGCGCATAAGCGCATCGCAGAGCTGTTCGCCAACGGGCAAGGCCTGCCGCACGGCGTGGATCTGAAGGGCAAGTTCATTTACTACGTGGGTCCGGTCGACCCGGTGCGCGATGAGGTCGTGGGACCCGCGGGCCCGACCACGGCCACCCGCATGGACAAATTCACGGACATGATTCTGGAGAAGACCGGCCTGCTTGGCATGATCGGCAAGGCCGAGCGCGGTCCCGTGGGGATCGAAGCGATCCGGAAGCACCAGGCCGTGTATCTCATGGCAGTCGGCGGCGCGGCCTACCTCGTTTCCAA
Organism: Gammaproteobacteria bacterium; assembly: GCA_032124855.1. Classification (GTDB taxonomy): domain Bacteria; phylum Pseudomonadota; class Gammaproteobacteria; order Pseudomonadales; family Azotimanducaceae; genus DATJGR01. The sequence goes on along the minus strand of JAQBCT010000156.1, from coordinate 21,762 downwards.
AGCCATTACCGCGGCACGCGTCGTTGCATTCCCTGAATTGGGAATGGAGGCGATCTACGAGTTCGTGGTGAAAGATATGCCGGTCACTGTGGCGGTGGATGCGCGCGGCACGTCGGTGCACAACACGGGTCCTGCGGAATGGCAGGATCGGATTGCCCGGGCGGTGAAGATCGTCGGTTGACGTCTCAAGCTGAGTGCATGACTTCAGCAAATTCCACCGGCGTACCCCGTTCGATCGACAGATGTGCCGCCGCCCCCATCGCCACACAGCGCAACCCGTCGTCGGCGGTCACTTCGGCACGCGTGCCATTGCGGATTGCCGCGCAGAACTGTGCAAGTTCACCGTAGGTTGCGCCATAGTGCGCGCCCAGCTTGTGCAGCTCGGGGTCTATCTCGACGACGCTGCGTTGCACGGCGGCGCTGGCACGATCGCCGATGATCAGCATTCCTTGCGGCAACAGGCACTGCAGCTTGCCGCGGTCACCCACCAGCACGATGTCTTCATGATTCAGGCCGGCCTCGGCGAACATGCACAGGTCCAGCATGGCGCGCACGCCACCCGGAAAGTCGACGATGACGAATGCGTTGTCGAGGATATCGGGCGTGGCGCCGTCGTATCGCTCGTCGAGGTGATTCACGTTCTGCCCGCCCGACGCGAAAATGCGCACGGGCTCTGCGGCCGTGATCAGGCGCATCAGGTCGAAGAAATGGCAGCATTTTTCCACCAGCGTGCCGCCCGTGTTACGTGAGAAGCGATTCCAGTCGCCCACCTTGGGCAGAAACGGTTGGCGATGCTCGCGGATTGACAGCATCTGCAGACGGCCGGCGCGACCGCTGCGTAATTCCTTCACCAGCCGCAGCATCGGCGCCGAGTAGCGATACTCCAGCCCCACCCAGAACACCCCGCGATGATGTTCGGCGCGCCGCGCCACGCGCCGCGCGTCGGTCAGCGTGGTGGCCAACGGCTTTTCGATCAGCACATGCAAGGCGGTGTCGAATACGGCGTCGAGCACTTCTGCATGGGTGTGGTTGGGTGTCGCAATGACGAGCGCGTCGAACTCGCGACTGTCGAGCATTTCGCGATAGTCCGAGAACTGACGCGCGCCAGGCGCGAGCAAACGGGCCGCGTCGCGCGAGGGGGCGTGGGGATCCGCGCATGCGACAACCTCAACGTCAGGAAGTACCGCGAGGTGGCGCAGATGTTCGCAACCCATCAGACCAGTGCCGATGACAGCGAAGCGGAGTCGTTGGGGCATGGCTGATATCGCGCGGGGAGATGCGGAACATTATGCCGGTGATGCGGGGCTGCCACATCTGCATGGTCGGTTGCTATGCTGCGACTTCCACGGGCGGGGGGCATCCAGGTGGCAATCGATTTTACGTTTCCGGACGAAGTGGAAGATGCGCGGCTGCTGGTGCGCCGGTTCATGCGCGAGCGTGTGCGGCCTAAGATGGCTGAACTGCAGGGTCGCAAGGCGAAGCGCGAGGAGTGGAGCAGCGCGGTCAAAGACTTGCGCGATACCGCACGGGAGCAGGGCTTGTGGTGTCCGCATATGCCGGAAGAATTTGGCGGCATGGGCCTGGGACACACGGCGGTTGCCGCCATGTCCGCCGAGGCTGTGAAGACCTACCTGGGCCCCTACATCATCAACTGCCAGGCGCCCGACGAAGGCAATATGCATACGCTGCTGCACTTCGGCACGGAACAACAGAAAGATAAATGGCTGCGGCCGTTGTGCGAGGGCGCGATGCGGTCGTGCTTTTCGATGACCGAGCCCGAGGTCGCAGGATCGGACCCCACCCAGATCCAGACCAGCGCAGTTCAGGACGGTGACGACTGGGTGATCAACGGCCACAAGTGGTTCACTTCAGGTGCGCATGGCGCCGACTTTGCCATCGTGATTGCGCGCACCGATGCGGATGCGTCCATCGAGCAGGCGCGCAACACCGCCTTCATTGTGCCGTTGGCCTCGCCGGGTTTCGAAATCGTCCGCGACGTGCAGACCATGGGCGGCGGCGGTGGTCACCCCGAGGTGCGCTACACCAACGTGCGCGTGCCGAAGGAAAACATGCTGGGCGAGCGGGGCGGCGGTCACAAGCTGGGCCAGGTGCGGCTGGGACCTGCGCGCCTCGCCCACTGTATGCGCTGGCTCGGCCAGATCGAGCAGGCGCTGGAGATGCTGGTGGACCGCGCCCAGAAACGCTTTTCGCACGGCTCGCTGCTGTCCGAGAAACAGGGCATCCAGTGGATGATGGCCGAGAGTGCGCTGGAACTGTACGCATCGAAACTCATGGTGCTGCACGCCTCCTACAAGATCGACAAGGGCATGGACTTTCGCGCCGAGGTATCCATGGCCAAACACCACGTGGCGAATACGCTGTGGAAAGTGGTGGATCGCGCGCTGCAGGTGCACGGGGCGCTCGGCTATTCAAACGACACGCCGCTGGCGCAGATGCTGATCAGCGCCCGCTGGGCACGCATCGCTGACGGATCCGATGAGGTGCATCTGATGCGCATTGCAGACATGGTGATGCGCTCGTACAACGAAACCGGCTCGGTGAATCACGCCGTCGGCGATCTGCCGGTATAGGGGACGAAAATGACCACGCCAAACTATCGGGACAGCACGCCGCAATTCACCGATCACGATCCGATGGCGGACTTCGAGCATCGCGAAGTCACGCTGCTGGGTGTGACCAAACGCGTGTTCGTGGCGGGCGAAGGGCCTGCCGTCATCGTGATGGCCGAAATGCCGGGCATCTATGCCCATGTCATTCGCTTCGCGCGCATGGTGCGCGATGCGGGATTCACCGTGTGGATGCCGGCGCTGTTCGGCACGCAGGGTGGCCCGGTGACGATCGCGGGCGGATTGTCGACCATGGTGCGTGCATGCATCAGCCGCGAGTTCCGGGCGTTTGCCGCCAACGCGTCGAGCCCTGTGACGCAGTGGCTGCGCGCGCTGGCCGCGCATGCGCATCCGTTGTGCGGTGGCAAGGGCGTGGGCGCCATCGGCATGTGCTTCACTGGCAACTTTGCGCTGTCGATGATGCTGGAACCCACCATGCTGGCGCCGGTGCTGTCGCAACCATCGCTGCCGATGTTCCAGGCCGGTGGCATGCACATTGCGCCGGAGGAACTTGCTGCAGTGAAGGCGCGCATGGAGCGCGAGGACCTCACGGTGCTGGCGTACCGGTTCGAGGGCGACCGCTTCTGCAGGGCCGAACGTTTTGCGGAGTATGAGGCGGCGCTGGGTGATCGATTTGAAGGACGCGTGCTGCCCGACGATTCGGCGCTTGTCGGCACGCCGATGCGCCCGCACAGCGTGGTCACATTGCATCTGGTGGACCGCGCCGGTGAACCGACGCGCGCGGCGGTGGATGAGATATTGCAGTTCTTCGCGACGCGGCTGCGTCCATAACAAAGGAGACCATCATGAAGATAGGCACAGGGGTGGGTGGCTGGTTGCGCGATGTGGGGGCCGGCGCGGCCGAAGCGGAATCGCGCGGCTACGACTTCGTCGGCTGCGGCGAGCTGTCGCACGATTCGATGTTGACGATGACGGTGGCCGCAGGCGCGACCCAGCGCATCGAACTCAACACAACGGTCACCATCGCATTTCCGCGCAGTCCAATGGTGCTGGCCATGGAAGCGTGGGATCTGCAGCACTACTCGAGGGGCCGCTTCAACATTGGCCTCGGCAGTCAGGTGAAGGGGCACAACGAACGGCGCTTCGGCGGCACCTGGAGCGCGCCGGCCCCGCGCATGAAGGAATATATCCAGATGATGAAGGCCGTGTGGGACAGCTGGCAGAACGGCACCAAGCCGGAATTTCTGGGTAAGCACTACAAGTACACCCTGATGACGCCGAACTTCAATCCGGGTCCGCTCGACTATCCGCGGCCGAAAATCTATCTGGCCGTCGTGGGCGATGCGATGGCGCGCGTGGCAGGCGAAGTGGCTGACGGCATCCTGCCGCACGGCGGCATCATGACGGACAAGTACATGCGCGAAGTGATGCTGCCGAATATTCAGATCGGGCTGAAACGCTCCGGCCGCACCTGGGCCGATATCGACATCGCGGCCAGCGGTTATACGGTGTACGGCGAGAACGATGCCGAGATTGCGCGCGGTCTGGACAGCCTGCGCCAGGCCCTGTCGTTCTATGGCTCCACGCGCACGTATCACGACGTGCTGGAACTGCACGGCCTGAAATATCTCGGCGACAAGCTGCATGGCCTGTCTCTTCGTGGGGAATGGCAGAAGATGCGCGAGGTCATCACCGATGATGAGTTGCTGGAACTCGCCCAGGTATCCACCTACGACGCAATGCCGCAATTTCTGCGCGAGCATCGTGAGTACGCCAAGCGCATGACGCTGGGCATGCGCTACACCACGGCTGAGGATCGCGAACATGCCCGCGCGGTGATGGCGGAGGTTCGCAAAGTGGCCACGCCCGGCGTGCCGCGCGGGATGGAGATGGGCTAGATAGGGTGTTGTTAAGGTTGCCTGCAACTGCGTGGGAGCGGCTTCAGCCGCGATCTTTGCCTGAGGAATCCGCGACTAGGATCAGGGCCGAAGCCCCTCCTACGGGTCGCTGCCACGAATCCCAAATGTACTTTTGCGACACCCGACGATAGCAGGAGGGGGCATGACAGAATCCTTCGCAGAAATGCTGGGCGACATTATCGAGTTCTCCATCGGGCTGGCCGGCTTCTCCGGCATCGTGGCGGTGTACGCCGGACGTGATGGCCGCTGGTCGCCGGTGGATCGGTTTCGCAGCGCTAACCTGATTTCGGCAGCGCTCATTCCCGGATTCGTCGCCTTCATCACGCTGGGGCTGGGCATCGTCGTGGACGAACCGGCGATGTTGTGGCGCATGGCCTCAGCGCTGCTTGGAATCGCGGTTGGCGTGACGATGGTCCCACCGTTCACCGGCCGACGTCTGCTGCCCGCATCCGAACGTCGTCTCATCAATCCATACGTCTTCGTACTGCTGGTGGGCGGCTCGTTGCTCAATGCGCTGGTGCAGCTGGTGAATGCCGCGGGCGTCGTGGCGCCACCGGCGTTTGCGGTGCTGTACTTCGGGTTGGTCTGGCAGCTGGGTGTGGGCGCCATCCAGTTTGCGCGCATCATCTTCGTTCGACCCTCGGCCGCGGATCCGGACTGATGGCGCTCACGCTCTACGGCTCACCCCGCTCGCGAACTCTGCGCTTGCTGTGGATGGCGAGCGAACTCGAGCTGGTCTTCGAACATATCCCCTACGCATACGACGATCCCGCGCTGAAGACTCCGGAATTTCTGCAGCTGAATCCGGCCGGCGCCATTCCAACCCTCGTTGACGACGGCGTCGCCGTAGCGGAGTCGTTGGCGATCAATCTGTATCTGGCGAAGAAATACCGCACCGTTTGCGATCTGTACGCTGACACCGCGGCCGAGGAGGCAGCTATCTGGCAATGGAGCCTGTTCGCCCAGGGTCATTTGGAACCGTGGGTGCAGAAGGATGCCTTGCTTGCAGATCTGATGGCGACCATCGGTGCGCGTGCACAGGCGATGGTGCAGCGTTCGCTGGCAGTGCTGGAACGGGTGCTGGCGGTACAGCCCTGGCTCATCGGTAAGCGATTCACGGTGGCGGATCTCAACGTCGCCGGTGTGCTGTCGCCGTCGCGCTCGGATACGCTGGATCTGACGCCTCACCCGCATGTGGGTGCATGGCTTGATGGCTGTTTTCGGCGACCCGCGGCCATCGCAACACGACGCCGATTCCAATGACCCAGCATCAACCCCCGGGCTGGCCCACGGTCGTCCCCCGTATCATCGTCGATGACGTGGCCGGCCTCGTTGCGTTCATCAAAGAGGTATTCGAAGCCGTGGGGGAGGCCCACGCGGGACGTCCGGCGGAGCTTAAGATCGGCGACTCCCTGATCATGGTGAATGACGGTGGCGCGCGTGAGCGGGCCGCCGCCTTTCTGTACGTTTACGTGGCGGATACGGATGCAGCGTATGCGCGTGCGCTGCGCGCAGGTGCGCAATCCATCGAGGCGCCTGCGCAAATGCCGTATGGGGACCGACGTGCGATGCTGGCCGATGCGTGGGGCAATACGTGGCAGATCGCCACCCACATGGGTGGCGCGTGATGCGTCGCCTTGCGGCCATCGCCCTGCTATGCCTGTGCGGCTGTTCCAGTCCCATTGGCGAGGAATTCGCCGACGTTGATGCCATCGGCATGTCGAATACGTGGCGGGGTTGGGTGGTGATCGGCAAGTTTGGCGCCGATGGACCGTTTCGCGTGATCGGCGTGAAGAGTTGTGATGTCAGCGAGGCCTGCAGCTTTTCACACAATGGCGCCGGGCATACGTATGAAGGATTCATCGGCTACGAAATCAAAGTGGTGCGCCTCGAAGGCGCCAACGGTGAGGTTGCGCACGTGGTGTTGCGCAGCGAGGAGAAGCAGAATGAGTGAATCAGGTCGTGTGGTGACCGGGCTCGCGTCGATGGGGCTGATCCTGCCGCCGCCGCTCAAGCCACCGCCCGGCGTGCAGCTGCCATTCGAATTCGTTCGCGTGATTGGCAACCGCGCGTTCGTTGCGGGCCATGGCCCGCAAGGCCCCGACGGCGCCATTGCGAAGCCGTTGGGGAAGGTTGGCCGCGATCTTAGCATCGAGCAGGGCTACGCTGCGGCGCGATTGGTGGTGCTATCGATGCTGGGAAGCCTTGCGCGTGCGCTGGGCGATCTGGATCGCATCACGGGATGGGCGCGGGTATTCGGCATGGTCAATTCGGCGCCGGGATTCAATCGTCAGCCGAGCGTGATCAATGGTTTCTCCGATCTGATTCTCGAACTGTTCGGCCCCGAGATCGGTGCGCACGCGCGCAGCGCGGTCGGCATGGCTGAACTGCCTTTCGACATTCCCGTGGAGATCGAAGCCGAAGTTGAGATTGCTGGTTGAACCCACACTGAGGAAATGCTGATGGCCGTTTATGCAATTGCGTTACTGAAAATTGAGGACCGCGCCGAGTACGCCCGCTATGAACAGGGCTTCATGGAGATATTCGCGAAGTACAAGGGCAAGCTGCTGGCGGTGGACGAAGCCCCTGTCGTGCTCGAAGGCGCCTGGCCGCATACGCGAACCGTGCTCCTCGAATTTCCCGACACGGCGGAACTCGAGCGCTGGTATCGCAGTGACGCGTATCAGACGCTCGCGCAGCACCGCTTCAAAGCATCCAGCGGTGCGGTGGCGGTCGTGCAGGGATTGCCGGCGCCCGCGCCGTAACGGCAACGATGACACCGCGCGCAGCGCTCGACTTCATCCGCCGCCATGGCGTGGTGTTGGAGGCGGCGCGCGGACTGGAGCCATCGCTGGCACAACAGATTGCCGGCGCTCCGATTTCCGGCGGCTGGTGGGGTCATCCGAAGGGACACGAGATCTACGCGCTCATCGAGCGCATGCGCGACTCACGCGCCGTGCTCGTTTGCACGCTTGCGCGCGGTCGCATCACCTACATCCATCGCAGACTCTGGCCGGCGTTCATTCGCCACGCCGCGTCATTCGCGCCAGGGAGCCTGAATCAGGTTCGGGAGGTGCATACGGCGTCGGGCCGGCACGTGCGTGCCGATGTCGAATTTCCGGATTGGGTGTCACCGTCGATGCGCGCGGCCGCGCGAGCGCTGTCAGCCCGCGATGCGCGGTTGCAGATCGAGCCCTGGCTGCAGAGATATGCTGCATGAAGCAGCCCATTCGCGCAGCGTTGTTCGATGCCGACGGTGTCATCCAGCGCGGTGACGGCGCGTGGCCGGATGTGCTGGCACCCCTGATCTCCCCGCGGCAGGATCTCAACGCGTTCAGCGCAGCCGTGGTGGCGGTGGAACGGCCCTGTCTCGTCGGTGAGGCGGACTTCGCGTGTGAGATGCAAGCGCTGCTCACCACGTGGGGCAGTCGTCGCACACTGGACGATGCATTGTTGATCTGGCGCCGGCTGATCCTCGACACCGACATACTCTCAGCTATCGACGCGCTGCGACGCAGTGGCCTGCGTTGTTGCCTCGCCACCAACCAGCACGCCCAGCGCGCGGCGTATATGGCCCGGGACCTCGGTTACGACGCGCGGTTTGATGACAGTTTCTATTCCTGCGAGATCGGTCATGCAAAACCCGCGCTTGCCTACTTCGAGCACGTTATCGCCACCTTGGAGATGGCGCCGCACGAGATCGTCTTCTTCGACGATCATCCGGCCAACGCCGCCGCGGCGCGGGAGGTCGGGATCAACGGGGTACATTTTCCAGCCAATGCCGGACGTGCGATGCTGGTGCAGCTGTTGGATGGTTTTGGTATCGGGATCAACGCGCAGGAGTGACGATGAACGAGCTCGAGCAGATAACCAACTACGTGCAGTTGACGCCCGACGTGGGAACCTCGGGGCAACCCACGCGCGCGCAGTTCGGCGCGATTGCGAATGACGGCTTCCGCGCCGTGGTGAATCTGGCGTTGCCGACGTCGGATCACGCCATCGCCGACGAAGGTTCCGTGGTGACGGGCCTGGGCATGAGCTACATCCACATCCCCGTCGATTTCGCCAATCCCACGCTGGATGATCTGCGGGCATTCGTCGGGGCGATGCGTGCCCTGGATGGCCGCAAGGTGTGGGTGCACTGTGTCGTGAATGCGCGCGTATCCGCCTTCATGTATCTGTACCTGCGGTACGTCAGACAACTGGACGAAGGGGCGGCGCGCTCGCCCGTGCTCGAGCGATGGGCACCGCAGATGGACGAGACGTGGAAGCGCTTCCTGCAGACACCGAAGGAGCAGATCGTTGATTGATTCGAAGATCGTCGCGCAGCGTGCGACGCGATGACGCGGCTCGCCCGCCATGCCCTCCCCGGCCTTGCGCTGATCGATCACGAATTTGCTGTGCCGCTCGATCACGGCAAACCGGGTGGTCGCCAGATCACCATCTTTGCGCGCGAGGCGGTTGCCATCGAGCGGGAGAACGATCGCTTGCCGTGGCTGCTGTTTCTGCAGGGCGGCCCGGGTTCCGGCGCGCCACGCCCGATGGGTCGCGGGGGTTGGCTCGCACGTGCCGTGGAGCGCTATCGCGTATTGCTGCTCGACCAGCGCGGCACTGTGCGCAGTGCTCGCGTGGACGCGGCCTCGTTGGTTCGGGAGGGTGACGCGGCGGCCCAGGCCGACTACCTGGCGCAGTTTCGCGCGGACAGCATCGTGCGTGATGCGGAATTCATTCGTCGTTCGCTGTGTGGCGATGAACCGTGGACCGTGCTCGGACAGAGTTTTGGCGGATTCTGCGCCCTGAACTATCTGTCCTTTCATCCCCACGGCCTGAAAGGAGTGCTCATTACCGGCGGAATTCCACCGGTGGGTGTGCCGATCGACGAGGTCTACCGCGCCACATACCAGCGGGTGCTCGCGCGCAACCAGCGCTACTACGCACGCTATCCCGACGACGCGGATCACCTGCGGCGCATCGTCCACCTGCTGCGTGAGGGGAATGTACAACTGCCCGGTGGGGCGACGCTGACGCCGCAGACATTGCAGCTGCTGGGACTGGCATTCGGATTCTCTGACGGCTTCGAGACGGTGCACTACCTGCTGGAAGAGGCATTCAGCGATGGCGATGCGACATTGTCGTTCAACTTCCTCCATGGCGTGGACCACGCACTGACATATGAGGCGCATCCGCTGTTTTCGATCCTGCAGGAGGCGCTGTACTGCGAACAATCCGCGTCGAACTGGTCTGCGCAACGCATCCGTGCCGAGTTCCCCCAGTTCGATGCCGACGGCCCCGGACCCGTGTACTTCACCGGCGAGATGATCTATCCGTGGATGTTCGACGTGTTCCCGCAACTCGCGGGCGCGGCTGCGGCCAGCGAATTACTGGCCCGCCGTGCGGACTGGCCTCGCCTGTACGACGAAGACCAGCTCGCTGCGAACACGGTGCCCACAGTGGCCGCCGTGTACGACGAAGATATGTATGTCGAGCGGCGCTTCTCCGAAGCGGTGGCCGCGCGCATGCCCAATGTGCGCACCTGGATCACCAACGAGTACGATCACAACGCGTTGCGTTCCGACGGCGATGCCGTGGTGTTCAGGCGCTTACTCGACATGCTGGACGGCCGCGTCTGATCGAACACTACACGCGCGCGTCCGCCGTCAGCGAACGGTAGAGCGCTTGCGCCTGCGCATGAATCGCCGCATAGCGCGCCGGAACTTCGACCGCGCCAGTGGGCAATGGCGCAAAGCCCGTCGACTTTTCAACCGCGGCGTACCAATGCGGCGCCCACACGCCATCGCTGGCGCGTGGCCCGCGCGGCCACGCGAGCATGGCCTCGTCGAATGCGATGCCCACGCGGGCACACAGCGTGGTGAGTGCGCGACGCGGATCGGCCAGCACCTCCGCTGCATCGAGTACGAGGGGCGCGCGGTCGCAGTTGGAGCGCACGTAGTCGTATATGCGTCGCTGCTGCGGCAGTCCGAGATCTTCGACGGAAAAACGCGGCCGCACTTTCGCGTAGGAGGCGATCATGCGTGCCGGGTCGCGCACCAGAAAGCAGTTGGTCAGCGACTGCGTGAAGCGCAGATCCACTGCATCGAGCATGTGGTGCGTCATATGTTTCTGATAGAACACCCGGCACGCGGCGGGTGCGTTCGAGACGAGCGAGCGCGCCACGCGGCGCCAGTTGCAGTCCATCGCGGCGATGATGGCCTCGCGTCCGGGATGATCCTCGCCGGTTTCCTTCAGGTAGTAACCGTAGAACGGCTCATCTACTACCGCCGTATCCGCGCGATTCTCGAACGCGCGCATCATCGCCGTGGAGATATTGCGCGGCCCCGACCACATCGCGATTCGCACCACTGCGGGCGCGTCAGCGGGCATGCGTGGGACCGACTTCTGAGATGTAGCGTTCAACCTTGGCGCGATAGCCCGCGCGCAGCTGCGCCAGCATGCCGCGCGCGGCATCCGTGCCGATGGGGCGGCCATCGACTTCCGTCACGGGCACGAGACCGGCAAATGTGCCGGTGACGAATGCTTCGGAGGCGTTATACACGTCGTGCAGCGAAAAATTCTTCTCGCGCGCGGTGATCCCCAAGTCCGCTGCCACGTTCAGTACGGAGCGTCTGGTGATGCCATCCAGACAGTAGTTGCCGGAGGACGTCCACAATTCGCCGTTGCGCACGATGAAGAAGTGCGTCGAGTTGCAGGTAGCGACGAAGCCATGGGGATCAAGCATCAGCGCCTCGTCAGCGCCGGCCTTGGTGGCCGCGATGCAGGCAACGATGCAGTTGAGCTTGGAGTGCGTATTCAGTGTGGGATCCTGCACGTCGGGATAGCCGCGGCGCGTATACACGGTGTACAGCCGCACACCACGCTCAACCGTCTGGGACGTTGGCGTTTTGTACTCAGCGATGATGACCACCGTGGGCGGGGTGATGGTCGCTCGCGGGTCCTGATACGGCGTCGACTTGACCCCGCGTGACACCATCAGCCGGATGTGTACGCCGTCGTGCATGGCGTTGGCCGCCAGTGTGCGATACAGACGCCGGCTGAGATCGTCGCGCATGAAATCAGGCTGAATGTCGAGCGTGACCATGCCCTCGAACAGGCGCGTGAGATGCGCTTCGAGGAACAGGATGGTGCCGCGTTCGACGCGCAGTCCCTCCCACACGCCATCGCCGAGGATGAAGCCGGAGTCGAATACCGATATCTTTGCCTGGCTCCGGTCATACAGCGTGCCATTGATGTCGATCTGGATAGTGTCGTTGCGCGCGTCCGTGGCGTGTTCGTGTGTCCCCTGCATGCGTGACTCCTCGCGCCGTCGGTCAATGGTCCGGCGGCGACTGTAGCGCAATCATCAACGCCCCCCAATGCACACCGCGAATTCCAGCGTAGATCTGCACAGCACCCGCCTCACGGACGTGAAGCAGATGGGCACGTTTGCCGCCATCGGCAGCCTGGGGTACGTGTTCTGGGTGTGCGGCGGGATGGAAATGGTGGAGCGGCTTGCCTACTACGGCGTGCGCCAGGTGGCGGGCCTCTACGCAACGGATGCCCAGTCGCGCGGCGGCCTGGGCCTGGTGGAATCGGACCTGGGGATCATCTTTGGCATCTGGGCGGTGACCCAGACGTTCGTGCCCGTGTTCACGGGCGCCATATCGGACCGGATCGGTTACAAGCGCACGATCTTCGGCTCCACCGTCATCAAAATATGTGGCTATCTGCTGATGGCATGGCTGCCGACATTCTGGGGATTTCTCACCGGTGCCGTCGTACTCGCCATCGGCACGGGGTTCTTCAAACCTGGCATCCAGGCGACCATCGTCAAGGCGACCCATCGCCGCAACAGTTCCATCGCCTGGGGTGTGTTCTATCAGACCGTGAACATTGGCGCGTTCCTCGGGCCCATCGTTGCAGCGCAGATGCGCCAGCTCGCCTGGGAGAACGTGTTCTACGCGTGTGCCGCCATCATTACGTTGAACTTCCTGCTGCTGCTGACCTACCGCGAATCCAGCGGCGCTGAGCGCGCTGCAAAGCGAGCATCCCTGTGGCGCGACAGTCTGGACGAACTGAAGAATCCAGTGCTGCTGTGGTACGTGATGCTGTTCGCCGGCTTCTATTTCATGCTGTACGTGATCTGGGACGTGGGGCCGCTGTACTTCCGCGACTGGGTGGATACCTCACCGCTGGTGCGGGATCTGTTTGGTGAGCAGGGCACGCGCAATGGATTCTGGATCTTCTTCCTCGGACTCAACCGTGAAGGCACGCGCATGATGCCGGAGGGCCTGATCAATCTGAACGCGATGCTGATCATGTTCATCTGTTTTCTGGTCGCCGGTTTCAGCGCGCGGCTGAAGGCCACGAACTCAATGGCGCTCGGTACCGTATTGGCCTCCGCCGCACTGATGATTTTCGCGGGCTACAGCAGCGTGTGGCTCATCGTGCTGGCCATCGTGGTGTTTTCCTTCGGTGAAATGCTGTCCAGCCCGAAGAGCAGCGAGTACGTCGGCAACATCGCGCCCCCGGATCGCAAGGCGATGTACCTGGGTTTTTCCCAACTGCCGATCGGCATCGGCTGGACGCTGGAGAGTTATCTCGGCCCCACGCTGTACGGTGAATTCGCTTCGAAGGATGCGATTTCCCGCGCCATGCTGGGCGACTACGGGATGTCGACGGTGCAAATCGCGGCGGTGCCGAACGGCGAGGCATTCGAACAGCTGGTGAGCGTCAGCGGACAGACCGCGCACGCGCTCACAGCGCAGCTTTACGCGGCCAACAACATTGGCGGGCTGTGGTATCTGATGGCCAGCGTGGGCTTCATCACCGCGCTGGGGCTGTTTCAATACGGGCGCTGGATCTATGCGCACGCACACGATGCATCGACAGGAGGTTGAGTGAACAATCAACAGTGGACACTGGCGCGTTGCCCGCCCGAAGGCATGCCATCGCGCGACGACTTTAAATGGGTGGAAGCGGACGTGCCGGCGCCTGGCCCCAATCAGATGCTCACGCGCACTCTCTATCTGTCGCTGGATCCGTACCAATGGGGCAGGCGTCGTGGTGGTGCAGAGGCGGTCGGCGAGGTATGCCACGGCCGCACGGTGGCGCAGGTGGTGGCGAGTAACCTCGCAGGTTTCCGCGAAGGCGACTTCGTCTTTAACACCAATGGCTGGCAACGCTATGGATTGACGGGCGAGGGCATCTCGGCATTTGGCTATATGTTTCCGCGCAAGCTCGACCCGGGGGTCGCGCCCCTGTCCCTGGCCGTTGGGGTGCTCGGCATGCTCGGGCTGACTGCGTACGCCGGCCTGGTGGTGCAGTGCGCGCCACGCGCCGGCGAAACCGTTGTGGTGTCGGCCGCTTCAGGCGGTGTGGGTCAGGTGGTGGGGCAGATCGCCAAGATTCTCGGTTGCCGTGTGGTTGGCATTGCCGGCGCCAAACAGAAGTGTAACTACGTCGTGGACGAACTCGGCTTCGATGCGTGCGTATCTCACTTGACCGACGCGCTGCCGCAGGAACTGGCCGCAGCGTGTCCGGATGGCATCGACATCTATTTCGAGAATGTGGGCGGGGGCGTATTCGAGGCGGTGCTGCCGTTGCTGAACCGCACGTCGCGCATATCCTTGTGCGGCATGATCTCGCAGTACGCCAACACCGACGGCGGCAATCCGCGCGATGCATGGATAGCCACCGGTGCGCCGGTATTTGCGAAGCAGGACGTCGGTGTGCATGAGCTGCGGGTCGGCAACTACGTGGCGGATTACCAGGACCGTTTCCTGGCCGAAATGGCTGCCTGGCTGCGTGACGGGCGCGTGAGGTACAAAGAGGATCTGTGGGCGGGGCTTGAGCAGGCACCTGCCGCGTTTCGCGCCATGCTCGAGGGCCGCAACTTCGGCAAGACGCTCGTCACCGTCAGCGACGATCCGACGCGCGAGCTACAGGCGGGCTGATGCGCGTTCTGTTTGTTTGCACCGGAAATATTTTTCGCAGCCTCACCGCGGAATACGCGCTGCGCGCCCTGTTGCCGCCGGGCAGCGCAATCGTTGCTGCGTCGGCCGGCACAGAGGATTTTCCCCACGTCGTGAAACCGATGGTTGCGTCCTATCTCTCACGCTGTGGTCTCGACGTGAGCGGGCATCGGCGTCGCACCGTGACACCTGCAGTGCTCGATGCAGCCGATCGGGTGATTGCGATGAGCACGGAGCATCGCGGCGAACTGGCGCAGCGCTTCGGCAGAACGGACATCCCGCTGTTCGCCGATCTCTGCGGATATTTCGGTGAACCCCTGCCCGACGTGGATGAAGCCGTGGCAGACCACCGCACCAATCCGGCGGCGGTGGAGGCCCACGTGCGCCGGATCATCGACCGCATCATCGAACTCACACCGGCACTGTTGGATGGTCTGACGGGGCCAGACGCGCATATCACGGAATTGAGATAGTCTCTGGCCTGCAATCGAACAGGAGCAGCAAGATGTTCAAACGGATCAAACGCAGCTGGGGACTCGTCAAGGCATCCGCTGCCATCGTGCGCGATGACACATCATTGCTGCTGCTGCCGTTGATCTCGGCGCTGTGCGCCGGTGTGGTGATGCTGACATTCGCCATTCCTTTCTTCGACGCGACCGCTGCGCAGACGACGAATGAACAACAGCCCTGGTTCTATCTATGGCTGTTCGGCCTGTACACGGCGCTGTACTTCGTGGGCATCTTCTTCAATACGGCGCTGGTGGGTGTGGCCCTGGTGCGGCTGGGTGGCGGCCAGGCGCGACTGCGTGATGGGCTTGCATTGGCGGGTGCGCGCGTGGGACGAATTCTGGGTTATGCAGTGATCGCGGCAACCGTAGGGCTCATCCTCCTCGCGCTGGAAGAGAGGGTCGGCTGGGTGGGCAGGCTGGTGATTTCGCTGCTGGGCGTTACCTGGACTGCCGCGACATTTCTGGTGGTGCCCATTCTGGTTACGCGTGATCTGTCGCCGGTTGAAGCGGTAACCGAAAGTTCGCGTCTGCTGAAGGATACGTGGGGCGAGAACATTGGCGGCGCGCTGGGTATGGGCGCGGTGTTCATGCTGGTGTACCTGCTGATCGTCGTCGTGGGCGGTGGTGTCGCCATTGCGTTTGTCTCGATTCAGCAGACCGTGCTGGCCGGTGTGATGGCCGCGGTACTCGTGCTCTGCCTGATTGTCGCGGCATTGTTCCAGAGCGCGCTGCAGTCGATCTACGCCGCGGCGCTGTATCGGTACGCCACGGGCGATCAATCGGGATTCGCCCCGGATTTGCTGGAACACGCTTTCGCACCGCGCAAGAAATAGAGCCCGGCTGCCGTGCTCTACATGGTTGTCGAACATTTCCAGGCAGATGCCGCGCCCGAGATCTATCGGCGAGCGCGTGAGTCGGGTCGTCAGTTACCAACCGGGCTTGTTTACGTCGATAGCTGGGTGGATCTCGAGTTCGACCGCTGCTTCCAGCTGATGCGTACGAATGATGCGGCGGCATTGATGAAGTAGGCGGCTTGGTGGGTGTAACAGGTCGCCCCTTTGATTACCCGTTTGTCTTGTATTTTAATTGGTAGTGGAACACTATACTGTATATAGATACAGTATACGGATTTGCCGCCACGCACACCACCCTCGACACCCTCACTGATGAAATCACCACCCTGTGTGGTCACCTGGATGCCGCCGAATATCGGTTGCTGGAACTGATCCGGCAGCTGGATGAACAGGCGCCGTGGGGGATGTGGGAGGTGAGGAGCTGCGCCCACTGGTTGAACTGGAAGTGTGGCATTGCATTGGGAGCGGCGAGAGAGAAGGTGCGGGTGGCGCATGCGCTGGTTGCGTTGCCGCGGGTGAGTGAGGCGTTTCGTGAGGGGCGGCTGTCTTATTCGAAGGTGCGGGCGATCACCCGGATTGCGCAGGCTGGGAATGAAGCCCTGCTGGTGGAGATGGGGTTGTCGGCTACGGCCGCTCACATCGAGAAGATCGTTCGCAAGTATCGGCAGGTAGAACGGTTGCAGATGGCGGATCAAGGCATGGCGCTGTATGAGAACCGCAGTCTCACCTATTACTGGGCAGCGGATGGAGCGCTGGTCCTGCACGGTCGGCTGACACCGGAACAGGGGACGGTGTTGGTTAAGGCGTTAGAAACGGTTGAGATCGATACGCCCCTCGATGCACCGCACGCGGCACGCCAGGCGGATGCGCTCGTGGCATTGGCTCAAACCGGTTCGATGGTTGATCACGTGCAGATCACGGTACACGTTTCCGCGGAAACGCTTTCCGCAGATGGGGTCATTGATCTGGAGGATCCACCGTGTATTGAGGACGGCCCGGTGCTTGCGCCAGAAACGGTGCGGCGGTTGGCGTGTGATGCGGGATTGGTGCCGTTGCTTGAGGGGGCGAACGGAGAAGCCCTGGCGATTGGGCGTCGCACCCGGGCGATCGGGCCGGCGTTACGCCGCGCCTTGAAACGGCGCGACGCCGGCTGCCGGTTCCCGGGGTGTTCGAGTGTGCGCTTTGTGGATGGACACCATATCCGGCATTGGGCGGATGGCGGGGAGACGCGGCTGGATAATCTGGTGTTGTTGTGTGGGCATCATCATCGGTTGGTGCATGAGGGTGGGTTTTCGGTGCAGCGGACCGCAGCCGGCGCGTTCAATTTCTATGATCCGAGCGGGCTGCTGGTACCAACCACAGCCGAAAGGCGTTGCCGCGGAAACGTGTCGTCGCTGTTCGAGGCGAATGAAGCCGACATCGATGCCCGCACCACCGTTCCCGACTGGCACGGCGAACACCCGGACTACGATCACATCCTGTGGGTGATGAGTCAGAATCAGGAGACCGAACCAACGGCCCGGTTATTTGCCTGATTCGCCGCGCTTCTTCTATCGCACCGCGATGTGGCTGTGGCTTGGTAGCGTGGTCGGTGCGGTGTGCATTCTGCCGTTCGCGGTTGCGCTGCAGTCAGGTTGATTCGTCCCGCGTCGTCGCTGTTGCCCGGCTGGGTGTTCTGGACTGCCAAGGTGACGGCCGCCGTGGTGTTCGGTGCGGGTCATCTGCCAGCGATGGCGGCGTTGCTGTCGTTGACGACACTCGTGATCGTGCAAACCGTCGCGCTGAACGCGCTGGTAGGACCGTGCGCCGGCGTGCTGTTTCGACGACGCGGTATCGAAGCAGCCATACTTTGCCATTTCGCGGCGGACATTGTTCTGCACGTCGGCGCGCCGTTCGTTCAGACTCTGTCGGGCTGAATTATCAACTGTCACCACGAGGAATCGAGCATGCCCACTTTCCCCACCCCGAATTTCGCAACCGACCTCACCGGCCAGGTGGCGCTCGTCACCGGCACCACGTCGGGGCTCGGTCGCCGCTTTGCAATTGTGTTAGCGAAGTGCGGCGCCAAGGTGGCGCTCACCGGTCGGCGCACGGAGCGCCTCGAGGAACTGGCCAGCGAGATTCGCGCGTTCGGTGGCACCTGTGTGCCGCTGCGTCTCGACATGACCGACATGGACAACGTCATCTCCGTGGTCGCTGACGCGGAAGCCGCGCTCGGCACGGTGACGATCCTCGTCAACAACGCCGGAATTCCGGACGCGCAGCGCGCGCACAAAATGCCGATGGAGCTGATCGACGCGGTATTCGATACGAACCTGCGCGGCCCCTATGTGCTGTCGTGCGAAGTGGCGCGGCGATTGATTGCGAAGGAGCTGCCGGGGCGCATGGTCAACATCTCCTCGATCGGCGCGTTCAACTACAGCGGCGGTGGTGCCGCGTTGTATTCCATCACCAAGGCGGGTATCGCGCGCATGACCGAAGCGCTGGCGGTGGAATGGTCGCGATACCACATCAACGTCAATTGCATCGCGCCGGGCGCATTCTCATCGGAGATGATGGACGGGATGATGTCGCGCATCGGCGACATCACGAAGGCGTTTCCGCGCAAGCGCCTCGGAGATCCTGCGCAGCTGGACAGCACGCTGCTCTACCTGGTGTCGCCGTCGTCCGAGTGCGTCACTGGCACCATCATCAAGGTGGACGACGGCCAGGGCTCGCGGTGATCAGCGCGGTGCGAAGCGCTGTCCGCCGTCCACGCGGATGGTGCTGCCGTTCAGCATCGGGTTCTCGAAGATCGCAATCGCCATGATGGCGAACTCGCGCGGCTTGCCCATGCGGCGCGGGAACGCGGCGTCTTTGGTGAGCTGCGCTTCGGCCTCATCTGGAATTCCCGCGGTGAGACCTGTGGCGAACAGACTCGGCGCGATGGTCATCACGCGAATGCCGAGCGCACCCAGATCGCGCGCCATCGTCAACGTCATGCCGGCGATGCCCGCCTTCGCCGCCGTGTAGGCCACCTGACCGATCTGGCCTTCGAAGGCCGCGATGGAGGCGGTGTTGATCATCACGCCGCGTTCACCGTCCGCGTTGGGCGTGTTGCCGCTCATGTGCTTCGCACCGATGCGATTGACGTTGAACGAGGCCACCAGATTGAGATCGATGATGCGCCGGAAGTCCTCCAGCGCGTGCATTTCGCCGTCTTTCTTCAGCGTGCGCTGGGCCACGGCGCCGCCCGCCGTGTTCACCACGAAGTGCAATCCACCCAGCGCTTTCACCGCATCAGCCATCACGGTTTCGGTGCCGGCGTAGTCCATCACGTTGCAGGGAAAGAACTTGCCTTTCAGACGCTGCGCCACTTCGGCGCCTTTGGATTTCTCCAGATCGAGAATCGCCACGCTGCCACCTTTGGCGACGAACGCCTCGGCGGTTGCCAGCGCCATGCCGGAGGCGCCGCCCACGATGATTGCTTTGCTGCCTGGAATATCCATCGGACTTTGCTCTTCAGGTTTCGGGTTGAGCCGTGGATGATAGCGGGACTGCCGCGCGCGAGATATTCCCCGGTGTTGATCACTGTCTTCGTTGCACTCGTCTTTGTGTACAGCCTCGTCTCGCGGCGGTTGGAGCGCGGCATCATCACGGCGCCCGTGGCATTCACGTTGGCCGGCATGGCAACGGCGCTGCTGATGCCGGAGCTGCCCGCCGGCAACGGCCGCGCTTCGGTATTTCTAACGCTGGCTGAGATTGGTCTGGTGCTGTTGCTGTTCACCGATGCCAGCCGCGCCGATCTGGGCGTATTGCGGCGCGCGCGCAATCTGCCGACGCGACTGCTGAGTGTCGGCATGCTGCTGACGATCATGCTGGGCACGGCGGTGGGCATGTTGATATTCCCGCAGCTCTCGATTTGGGAGGCCGGTATTCTCGCCGCCATCCTGGCGCCCACGGATGCAGGCCTCGGGCAAATCATTGTGAAGAGCGCGCGCGTTCCGGAACCCATCCGCGAGGCGCTGAACGTCGAGGCGGGCCTCAACGACGGATTGTCGTTGCCCTTTCTGCTGTTCTTCATCGCGATGGCCGGCGCAGGAACCGGAGAACGCGAGGCATCGTTACTGCAGTTCGTTGGCGAGCAGCTCGGCATCGGACTGTTGATCGGTGCTGCCGTGGGACTCGGCGGCGGCGCGCTGCTCGAACTCGCACGCAGGCGCAACTGGATGGCGAGGTCATACCGGCAGTTCGGTGTGGTTGCCCTGCCGATACTGTGTCTGCTTTTCTCCGAATCGCTTGGTGCCAGCATGTTCATCGCGGCCTTCGTCGCGGGTGCCACGGCACAGACGGTATTCTCTGAGGTGCGCCATCACAGCCTCGACTTCGCGGAGGAATGGGGCCAGCTCGTGAATTTGTCGGTGTTTTTCCTGTTCGGCCTGCTGATTGCGCGGTCGTGGGGAAGTTTCGACGCCGTCACCCTGCTGTATGCACTGCTCAGTCTCACGGTGGTTCGCATGCTGCCGGTCGCGGTTGCGATGATCGGTGCGCGACTCGACACGGCAACCGTGCTGTTCATCGGCTGGTTCGGGCCGCGCGGCCTGGCCTCCATCGTACTGGGGCTGGTGTATCTGGAGTCGGAAAAACACCTGCCCGGGGAAGCGACCATTCAGATCGCCGTAATGCTGACCGTGCTGTTGAGCATCTTCGCCCACGGCTTCAGCGCCCTGCCCGGCATCCGGCGCTATGCGCGCGGACTGCCTCCAGCCGCGCAGGACGCACCACCGTCGCAATAGCTGCGCCGACGACGTATCTTTTTGAGGCGGTCGTTCGTCATAGGTGTGAAGCAAATCAGTGAGGGCTCGGTCATGGCCGAAACGCAAGACGCATTTTCCGTTCAAGCCGCGGTGCGCGCCCCGTGGCGTGCCTACCTCGACGCCCTGGTGCCGCTGCGTCCTGCCCTGCACCGCTACTGCTGTCGCCTTACCGGCAATATCTGGGATGGCGAAGATCTGGCTCAGGATGCCCTGGTGCGCGTGTTCAGCCTGCTCGGCAAGATCGATGCCGATCTGGATGAACCGCGCGCGTATCTGATTCGAACTGCGACGAATCTCTGGATCGATCGTATGCGCCGTGTCTCACGTGAAGAGGCGGTGTTGCGTTTGCATGAAAGCACGGATGCCGCGGCTCCCAGCGATGCAGGTGAGGTGCGGCAGGCAGCAAGCACGTTGCTCGGGGCACTCCCGCCGAAAGAGCGCGCGGCGGTGCTGCTGAAAGATGTCTTCGACCTGTCGCTGCAAGAGACGGCCGCGTATCTGAAGATCAGCGCGGGGGCCGTCAAATCGGCGTTACACAGGGGTCGCGGCAAGCTGGTCGACCCCGAGCGTCAGGTAAGGGAGCACGTCACGCCACCGCGCGAAATCGTCGATCGCTTCGCGACGGCACTGAGCAATGCCGATCTCGATGCGCTGAGCGCGATGTGTCTCGCCGATCTCCAGGTCGAACTGGTCGGTGGTGCCGAAATGGATGGCTTCGAAAACAGCCGGAGCTTCTTCGCCCACGCCCACTTCGTGATGCCGGAGTGGGGTTTTGGTACGAATCCAAACTGGCGTGTGGTCGACTACGACGGCGAGCCCATCGTGCTGGGATTCCGCACTCTCGATAGCGTCGAGGGCATCAACGAAGTGCATCGCCTGGAAGTCAGTGATGACAAAATCGCGCGTATCCGCTGCTACTGTTTCGCACCGGATACGCTGCGTGTGCTCGGCGAGCATCTCGGTCTCACGGCGCTGAAGCGGCGCTATCGCAGTCCACCGTAGCTCCGCCGGCTAGCGCGCGTATCCCCACGCCGCCGCAACGAGAATCAATGCGCAGGTGCCTGCGATGATCTGGCCCATCCGGCCAAGCCGCCGGATGTCGAAACCCGCAGCAATCACACCGCAGCC
>JAQBCT010000155.1:0-4154 GCA_032124855.1 Gammaproteobacteria bacterium | reverse complement strand
CATCGACGATCCCGACCTGCGCGATGCCGGCAGGAAGCTACTGGCGGCGCTGAAGTGGCGCGGCCCGCTGGAGCTCGAGATGCTGCGCGACGATTCCGGCACGCTGCACCTGATTGAAATGAATCCGCGCTTTCCGGCCTGGATCTATCTCAGCCATGGCGTCGGGCGCAATCTGCCTGGCGCATTGCTGTCGCTTATGCAGGGCGTGAAGCCCGAGCAACTCCATCTCGCACCGCCGCGTCCCGGGACAACCTTCATCCGCTATGCGCGGGAGACCATCGTCCCATTGGCCGACATCGCCCACCTCACCCTCAACGGCAGCACGCGGTACGCGACGGATTCCGTCGCCCGCGCTGCCTGACCTCGACAACGGAGCCATCATGACTGATCTCACCTGGGAAGCACCCCGCATCGTGCCGCTGGCACTGCAATCGCTCAACAAGTTTGGCGTGCGACGCGTGCGCGCGGATGCGCAGGCGAACATCGACGGCGTGGCCATCGAGAGCCTGGTCGAACGCTACGGCTCACCCCTCTATGTCACCTCCGAGCAAAGGCTCCGCGCCAATATCCGCCGCATCCGCCAGGCGTTTGTCTCGCGCTATCCGAACGTGATCCACGGTTGGTCCTACAAGACCAACTACAACGGCGCCGTCTGCTCGATCCTGCATCAGGAAGGCTCCTGGGCCGAGGTGGTGTCGCGATTCGAATACGAAAGGGCGCGTGCCCTCGGCGTACCGGGTGAGCGCATCCTGTTCAACGGGCCGCACAAGCCGCGCGCGATTCTGGAACGGGCGATTGCCGACACGGCACTGATCCACGTCGACCACATGGATGAGCTCGAGCTGATCGAGAACATCGGCAGGGAGCGCGGCGAACGCGTTCCGGTAACCCTGCGACTCAACTTCGATACCGGCTATGCCGAGCCGTGGAACCGCTTCGGCTTCAATCTCGAATCCGGTGCGGCACGGGCAGCCATTGCCAAGGTCAAGGCCAGTCCGCACGTACGCATGAACGGTCTGCATTGCCACATCGGCACATTCATTCTCGATCCGCGTGCCTATGCCGCGGAGGTGTCCATCATGTGCGCCTTGGCCAGGGAGATCGAGCAGGACGGTACGCGCTTGAGCTACATCGATATCGGCGGCGGTCTGCCTTCGCGCAACGCGTTGCAGGGCATATACCTGCCACCGGAGCAGGCAGTGCCGGAAATCGAGGAATACGCCGAGGCCATCTGCAGCGCTTTCCTCGAAGGCACCGCCTACCGTCTTGAGCGTGGCGAAGAGCGCCCGGCGCTGGTGTTCGAAAGCGGCCGCGCCGTGATCGACGATGCGCAGAGCCTGATTGCATCCGTGGTCGGGCGCAAGGAGCTGGCCGATGGTCGCCCGGCCGCCATCCTGGACGCCGGCCTGAATGCGCTATTCACGGCACTCTGGTACGACCACCCGGTGCGGCTCGCCTCGCCGGCACGTGGTCAGCCGCGCGACACCGTGCTCTACGGCCCGCTGTGCATGAACATCGACGTGGTGCGCCGCTCGGTACAATTGCCACCGCTGGCGGTAGGCGACCGCCTCGTCATCGCGCCAGTCGGCGCCTCCAACACCACGCAGTCGATGCAGTTCATAGAGTACCGCCCGGCGACGGTACTGATCCACGGCGAGCGCGAAGTCAGCGTGATTCGCGAAGCGGAGGATCTCGATGTCGTTTGCGGCCCGGAGCGACTGCCGGCGCATCTGTCACGCGCGGCCGATGATGCGGCACGTGTTACGCCCCTGCGCATTGTAGGACGCTGAAGTGAAGGTCCTGCTCACGGTTCCGGGACGCGTGCTCGACGCCTACGGCGCATTATTTCTCGCGCAACGGCGATGGGTGGGCGCCCTGGTACTGGCGGCCACCATGTGTGATCCGGCCACGGGCATCATGGGCCTGGTGGCAGGCATTTCGGCCATCGCGGCACACGCAGCACTGCGCCTGCCGGCACTGCCGGGTGAAACCGATGTGCTGAACGCGATCTATGCCGGCCTGGCACTGGGCGCTTTTAACGGTATCGATCCGCATGTCGTAGTGCTCGCCGCATTCGGTGGTGCGCTGGCGGTCCCACTCGGCACTGCGCTGCGGCAGATTCTTTCCGGTCCGCTCGGAGCGCGCGGTCTGCCACTGCTTGGCGCACCCTTCCTCTGTACCGCATGGACACTTCTCGCGAGTGCCGAAAGCCTGGGACTACCGTTGCGCTGGGTGTGGCCCGCATGGCCAACGTGGTTTCCGGCGGGCATTGCGTCGATATCGTCCAATGTCGGCGCCCTGTTTTATGTCGCCCATCCGCTCGCTGGTTTGTTGATCCTGGCGGCGCTGCTGCTGGCTTCGCGCGCGCTGGCGTTGCTGGCGCTTGGTGGAAGCCTGTTGGCTCATGGGCTGGTGATTTCGGCGAGCGCCACGCCGGCGCCCGGACTGGTGCTGCTTGCCGCGTTCAATGGTGCGCTGGTCGCGATCTTCATCGGCGGCGTCCTGTCCGCGCCGACCTTTCGTACGCTGGTCGTCGCGGCCGGTGGGGTAGTCGTGGCCTCCGCACTATCCGCGGCCATGCTCGCGCTCAGTGCTCCCTTCGGGATTCCACCCTTGTCGGCCCCCTTCGTACTAACCGTGTGGTTGGCACACGCCGCCCTGCGGGCAGACACCAGCACCTGGTGGTCGCGCTTCTGGTTGCCGACGCCGGCACGCCCTGAAGACAGCCTGGTCTCTGGTCGCCTGGCGGTCGCGCGCGGTCTTGCGGCCGGAAGCGTCGGTTTGCTGCCCCCATTTCAAGGCACCTTGAACGTGGCGCAAAGCGTCGACGGCGAAGTTTCCCACCGTGGACCGTGGCGCTATGCCCTCGATTTCATCCGCACCGAAGGCGGACTGAGCTACCGCAGCCACGGTACTGAACTTGCCGACTTTCTGGTCTTCGATCGTCCGGTGCGCTCGCCCGCCTGGGGCACCGTCGTGGCTTGCCGTGACGATATCGCCGACAATGCGCCGGGCGAGATGAACCTGGTCGAGAACTGGGGGAACCACGTATTGATCGACATCGGCGGCGGTCTGTTTGTGCTGCTGGCCCATCTGCGCCAGGGCAGCCTCGACGTGGCGCCCGGGTGGCCCGTGGCACCGGGTTCGCCGCTCGCGCGCTGCGGCAATTCGGGTCGCTCCGCGCAGCCACATCTGCACCTGCACGTGCAACGCGGTGGTTGGCTGGGCGCGCCGACCGTACCACTGCACCTGAGTCACTGCCTCGTCGACGGCAGCCGCTATGCGCTCGATTTGTGTCCTTGTCCCGACCAGCTGATCGAAGCAGCGGTTGGTGCGGAAGCCCTGGCGGCCGCGTGCGCGCCACTGCACGGTCGGATCTGGAACTTCGCCGCTGCTGACAAGCATTTGCAGCTCACAGCGAAAACCGGATTGCTCGGCGCAACCACGCTCGTCTCGGAGCGCGGCGGCCGCATCGGGGCGGTTGCCGGCCCCGGATTGATGGCATTGCATCGTCGCACCGGCACACCCGATCCCATGCTCGATGCTTTCGCGCTCGCGTTTGGCCTGACCCCCTATGCCGTTCGGGCGGAGCACTGGTGCGATGCGCCCGACGCGGCGATGCTGCCCATGCGGTATTGGCAGCGGCTTGGGGTGCTGCTGCGCCATCCCTTCGGCGCAAATCTGGAAAGCCGGTATGAGCGCCATTGGGATGCGGGACGCGGCCTCTGGCGCCAATCCGCCACCCACTGCATCTCTGGCGTATTCGTCCAGATCGAGGCGGTGAGTACCGGTTGGCTGTCTGAATCGATGGGACCGGTAGCGTTTTCGCTGGCGGTCGAAGGTCGCACACTGGTGGACGCCACGCTCGCCGAATATGGCAATCGCGGCGATCATGGCGTCCCGGCCTGGTCGACTGCCTTTATACCTATTGCGATGCCATGATTCGACTCACCATCCAACGCAAGGTTTTTCTCGCCACTTTCGCGCTTGCTACCACCATGGTTGTCTTGCTGGCGCTTGCCATGCGCTGGAATCTCGGACAAGGCTTCGAGCGCTATACCAGTGCCGCCGAGCTCGCGCGACTGGACTGGCTGATCAACAAGGTCGAGACCGAGTACGCCGCCCACGGAAGCTGGGATTTCGTGCGCACCGAC
>JAQBCT010000154.1:0-20633 GCA_032124855.1 Gammaproteobacteria bacterium | reverse complement strand
GCTAAACACTGCCCCGGGGGGGGGGGCCCTTGGGTGCCGGCCACCAAAGCCCCCACCCCGCGCTACCTGGTGTGCTGGGTGCGGAACTTTTGCGCGCGCGGCCCAGGTGGGGTGCGCGTGCCTTCGCGTTTGCCGGTGATGCCCTTGGGTTGAAAGCTCGGGATCAGATGGCGTTTGCCATTGCCGATCAGGTCGGCACGGCCCATCTTGTGCAATGCTTCGCGCAGCAGCGGCCAATTGTTGGCGTCGTGATAGCGCAGAAAGGCTTTGTGCAGGCGGCGCTGTTTGAGGCCCTTGGCGGATACAACACTTTCACTATCGCGCGCCACCTTGCGCAGCGGATTCTTGCCGGAATGCCACATCGCCGTGGCGCTGGCCATAGGCGACGGCAGGAAGGCCTGCACCTGATCAGCGCGATATCCATTCGTCTTCAGCCATACCGCGAGTTCGAGCATGTCCTGATCGGTGGTACCTGGATGCGCCGCGATGAAATACGGAATCAGGTACTGCTCCTTACCAGCCTCGTTGGAGAATTTGTCGAACAGCTCCTTGAACTTGTAGTAGGTTCCCACGCCCGGTTTCATCATCTTCGACAGCGGCCCTTCGCCGATGGCTTCGGGCGCAATTTTCAGATAGCCGCCTGTGTGGTGTTGCGCCAGTTCCTTCACATACTCGGGCGATTCGATTGCCAGGTCATAACGCACACCGGATGCGATCAGTACTTTCTTGATGCCAGGTAATTCGCGTGCCTTTCGATACAGCGCAATCAAGGGCGAGTGATCGGTATTCAGATTGGGGCATACACCCGGAAAAACACAGGATGGGCGCCGGCACGCCGCTTCGATCTCACGACTCTTGCACGCAAGGCGATACATATTCGCCGTGGGTCCGCCCAGATCGGATATCACGCCAGTGAAGCCAGCAACGTTGTCGCGAATCGATTCAATCTCACGCAGCACAGAGGCTTCCGAACGGCTCTGAATGATGCGGCCTTCGTGCTCGGTGATGGAGCAGAAGGTGCAACCGCCGAAACAACCACGTTGAATGGCCACGGAGAACCGGATCATCTCCCAGGCCGGGATCTTTGCATCTCCATAGGTGGGGTGCGGCCCGCGCGCATACGGCAGTTCATAGATGGCGTCGAATTCCTTCGTCGTGAGCGGAATGGGTGGCGGGTTCAGCCACACGTCCTTGTCGCCGTGTCGCTGCACGAGTGCGCGGGCGTTGCCCGGATTCGACTCCAGATGCAGGATGCGGGACGCGTGCGCGTACAACACGGAATCACTCGACACTGCTTCGTACGCCGGCAACCTGATCACGCTTTTATCATGCTGTTCGCGCTTTACCTCGCGCACAAACCGAACCACCTGCACACCATCCGCTGCAGCATTCGGCATCGCATAGGGATCCGGATGCGCTGACACGGGCCCCGGTGAATCGAGATGCGTGGAGTCCACTTCCACCCAACCCCGTGGCGTCTGGGCGCGAACGAATGCGGTGCCACGCACATCGGTGATGGAGTCCACCGTCGCACCAGCGGCAATTCGATGCGCCACCTCCGCCAACGCACGCTCCGCGTTGCCGTACAGCAACATGTCGGCTTTCGCATCCAGCAGAACGGAGCGTCGCACTTTCTCCGACCAATAATCGAAGTGCGCGATGCGACGCAGGCTCGCTTCGATGCCACCGACGATGATGGGTACGTCGTTGTACGCCTCCCGTGTGCGCTGCGAATACACGATCACGCTGCGATCGGGACGATGCCCGGCAACACCGCCCGGCGTATACGCATCATCACTGCGAATGCGCCGATCCGCGGTATAGCGGTTCACCATGGAATCCATGTTCCCGGCCGTCACGCCGAAAAAGAGATTCGGTGCACCCAGGCGTTGGAAGTCCGCGGTGCTGCGCCAGTCGGGCTGCGCGATGATGCCCACGCGGAAGCCTTGGGCTTCGAGGAAGCGCCCAATGATCGCCATGCCGAAACTGGGATGATCAACGTATGCATCGCCCGTGATGATGATGACATCGCACGAATCCCAACCCAGCGCATCCATCTCGTCTCGGGTGGTAGGCAGAAAAGGCGCCGTCCCAAACCGGTGGGCCCAGAATTTGCGATACGAAAAGAGGTTCTTCGGCGAGTCCATGCTGTGCATGTTACGCCTGCCGCAGATCGAGCCGGACGTCATGCCGCAGCCGGTTGAAACCCCGCCATGCGAAGATACCCAGGACGGCCGACACCACGAACAGATAAGCGCCCAGCCCGGACAGCCCTGGCAGCACGGCGCCCTGTTCCCAGCCGAGGTACAAGGCCATTCCCAGAAACGGCGCGAACGCGCCGCGCACGCCAGTCAAGGTGACGTGGATTCCCATGTAGGCAGCCAACTGTTCGCGCGGCGCGAAATCGTTGTGACCCAGCTGCCACGCCAGCGATCCGCCCCCGTTGACGATACCGTTGACGAAACGTCCAGCGGCGATCCACCACAATGAACCGGTCAGCGCACCCCAGAACATGATCAGCACACCCACCACCCAAAGCGCATTCTGCCGCGCGCGAAACTCGGTGACATGCACGCGGTCCAGATAGCGACCCCACAAGGGTAGCGTGATCGCGTTCATCGAAAACGGAATGATCATGATGATGCCGATGCTCGCGAGATAGCTGGCACCCAGTTGTTTGGATACCAGGAATACCAGGGCAGGCTCGAGCATCATCGCCGCGACGCCGGAGATGAACTGATACAGCTGGTAGCGTGCATAGTTGCGGTCGCTGCGCAGAATCTGCAGGAAGCCATTACGACCATCGACATCGCTGTCGCCGCGACGCTCCAGTACGCGCTGGCGCAACTCCCCTACCACCGTGACGCGCGAAAACGACCACACCCCCACGGCGCCAAAAACCAGCCCCAAGGCATACAGCCAACGGAAGCTCTCCGGATGCGCATCCAGGATCAAGCCGGCGAGACTGGTCGTAAAGACGATGGTCAAGCTCGAAATCAGCTGCAGGCGACTGGTGATGCGTGCGCGCAGATTGCGACCGTAGTTGAGGCTCCACGTGACGCTGCGTGCCGTGATGATGCCGGCAATGAGCAGCCGGCCCAGAATGACGCTGCCGACCAGCACCCATGCGCCGCTGGGCGTTGCCGGGCTCAATGCCACCGCCAGCAGGCAAACGAGCACGCTGGCCTGCAACGCGACGACCATCGGCACTTTGGCGCGAGAACTGGCAATGCGATTCCAGAAGAAGCTCGACAGATTGCCGAACATGGGCGACGCCGAGATCACCGCAAGCACCCAGGGCTCCACATCGAAGGTCTTGGCCGCAACCACCGCAGCAAAACCACCTTCGATCAGGCTGAACGCCGCCGGCAGCGTACATTCGGTGAGCTGCTCGCAACGAAAGGTCCGTGCTACTTGCGGCGACAGTCCCGGCACCGCAAGCACCGATGGCAACATCGACATAGGAATTCCGAGGGCCTGATCGACCCGATCGATTCAGAGCATCAATTCACAGCGTAGATCCGCTCCGCGGCCGCAACTGCGCCACCACGTTCCAACACGGTTTCCATCGCGGCGAGAAAAAGTAGCACGTTGGCCCGGCGCGCGCTGCGACCCATGAGGCCAACGCGCCATACCTTGCCCGCCAGCGCGCCAAGCCCAGCGCCAATCTCGATGTCGAAGTCGGTCAGCAACCGGGAACGAACATCGGCTTCCGCCACGCCATCGGGTACCGCGATCGTATTGAGCTGCGGCAACCGCCAACGCGCATCGACGACAAAGGAAAGATCCAGTGCTTCGATGCCCGCGCGCAATGCTGCGTGGTGGTGCGCGTGGCGGCGCCACGCGGCATCCAATCCCTCTTCTTCGAGCATCACCAGCGCTTCGTGCAGACCATACAACGCGTTCACCGGTGCCGTGTGGTGATACACGCGCGCGCCTTCGCCGCCCCAATACGCCATCACGAGATTGAGATCGAGAAACCAGCTCTGCACCGGCGAGTTGCGCTGACGGATTGCGTCAACCGCGCGTGGACTCATCGTCAACGGGGAAATGCCCGGCGGGCAGGACAGACATTTCTGCGTGCCGGAGTACACCGCATCAGCACCCCATTCATCCACCTGCAATTCGATGCCGCCCAAGGATGTCACCGCATCGACAATGGACAGGCAGCCATGTTCATGGGCAAGCCGGCACAACGTGTCGGCATCGGAGCGCACGCCCGTCGACGTTTCTGCATGCACGAACGCCACGATTTTCGCATCGGGATGGGCCCGCAATGCCGCCGCGACTTTGTTCGGATCGACCGGCGCGCCCCATGCATCCTCCACCACCACAGCGTCTCCGCCACAGCGTCGAACGTTCTCCTTCATCCGCGATCCGAATACGCCGTTGATGCAAACAACCACCTTGTCACCCGGCTCCACAAGGTTTGCGAAACACGCTTCCATGCCAGCCGATCCCGGCGCCGAGACGGCAATCGTCAGCGCATTTTCCGTACGAAACGCGAACTGCAGCAGTGTCTTGATCTCATCCATCATCCGCACGAACTGCGGATCCAGATGGCCAATTGTCGGACGTGCCATCGCGGCAAGCACCCGGTGGCTCACATCCGACGGACCCGGTCCCAGCAGCGTGCGCTGCGGTGGTTGGAAGCTCTTCGTCACGCGATTCTCCGTCTGATGTCCGTAAAAGCAAAAAGCCGGACGTGGTCCGGCTTTCGTTTGCGCATATCGCACCGGGTCAGTTCTGGTCGTCGGACTCTGCCACGTCAACCGCCGCGTCGTCGCGCACGACCACAGGCCGATCCACGAGTTCGACGTAGGCCATCGGCGCACTGTCTCCAGCACGGTAACCACACTTGAGGATGCGCACATAACCACCCGGGCGGTTCTGATAACGCGGACCCAGATCCGTGAACAGCTTACCCACCGCCGATTTGCTGCGCGTGCGGTCGAATGCGAGACGCCGATGCGCCACCGAATCTTCCTTGGCCAGCGTAATCAACGGTTCGGCCACGCGGCGCAGTTCCTTGGCCTTCGGCAAAGTCGTTTTGATCAGCTCATGCTCGATCAACGAGATTGCCAGGTTGCGCAACATCGCATGGCGATGCGCGCTCGGCCGGTTGAAATGACGACCGCTCTTCTGGTGACGCATGTCAGGCTACCTTGTCATCGCGCAGGCTGGCCGGCGGCCAGTTTTCCAGCCGCATACCCAGGGACAGGCCGCGCGACGCCAGCACATCTTTGATCTCGGTCAGTGACTTCTTGCCCAGGTTCGGCGTCTTCAGCAATTCCACTTCGGTACGCTGGATCAGATCACCGATGTAATAGATGTACTCGGCCTTCAGACAATTCGCCGAACGCACCGTCAGTTCGAGATCATCCACCGGACGCAGCAGAATCGGATCGATCTCATCGTGCTTCTCAACCGCTTCCGGCTCGCCTTCGCTCTGCAGGTCGACGAACACCGCCAGCTGTTGCTGCAAGATCGTCGCCGCGCGACGAATGGCTTCCTCGGGATTGATGGTGCCATTGGTCTCGAGGTCGAGAATGAGCTTGTCGAGGTTGGTGCGCTGTTCGACGCGCGCATTTTCGACGGAGAATGAAACGCGGCGCATTGGCGAAAAGGTAGCGTCCAACCGCAACACGCCAATCGCCCGCGACTCTTCCTCTTCACCTTCTTCGCGATTTTCCGCCGGTTCATAGCCGCGGCCGCGCGTCACCTTGACTTCCATCTTGATCGCGCCGTTTTCATTCAGCGTGCAGATCAGATGATCCGGATTGACGATCTCAATACCCTGGCTCAACTGAAAGTCGCCGGCCGTCACGGCCCCGGCACCCTTTTTGGCCAGAGTGATGACTGCTTCATCGCCTGTGTGCAACACCACGCTCACGCCTTTGAGGTTCAGCAGGATATCGATCACATCCTCCTGCACACCTTCCATGGCGCTGTATTCGTGCAGCACATTGTCGATCTGCACTTCCGTGATGGCGCATCCCGGCATCGACGACAGCAGAATGCGTCGCAGCGTATTGCCCAGTGTATGACCGAAGCCACGTTCGAGAGGCTCAAGCGTCACGCGCGCCCGGGTAGGGCCGAGCTCTTCGACGTCGATGTGCCGGGGCGTCAGGAATTCGTTCACCGACTGTGTCATTGATCCCATCTCCTTCCTTGTCTTAGGAGTCAGCGTTACTTGGAGTACAACTCGACGATTAGATTCTCATTGATCTCGGACGGCAGCTCGCCGCGATCCGGCACGCGCTTGAACACGCCCTGCATCTTTGTGGCATCCACTTCCACCCAGTCGACAGAGGCACGCTGCACAGCCAACTCGAGCGCGGCCTGAATGCGTAGTTGCGCGCGGGCTTTTTCGCGTACCGCGATGACATCCTCGGGCTGCACACGGTAGCTTGGAATGTTGACCAGCTTTCCGTTCACGGTGATCGACTTGTGCGACACCAGCTGACGCGATTCGGCGCGGGTGCAGCCGAAACCCATTCGATAAACAACGTTATCCAGCCGCGCTTCGAGGTGCCCAAGCAGGTTCTCGCCAGTTGCACCCTTCTGACCCTCGGCAGCCTTGTAGTAGTTGCGGAACTGCCGCTCCAGCACGCCGTACAGTCGTCGCACCTTTTGTTTTTCGCGCAGCTGCACCGCGTAGTCCGACAGCCGCGTACGCCGCGCGCCATGCTGACCCGGCACCGTCTCTGCTTTGCACTTCGAGTCGAGCGGTCGGACACCGCTCTTCAAAAAGAGATCCGTGCCTTCGCGACGCGACAGCTTCAGTTTTGGGCCAAGATATCGGGCCATCGAAAATTCTCCTTGCCGACTTAGACGCGACGCTTCTTCGGCGGCCGACACCCGTTATGCGGGATCGGCGTCACGTCAGCGATGCTGTTGATGCGCAGACCGGACGCATTCAAAGAACGCACGGCCGATTCGCGACCAGGACCCGGGCCTTTCACAAATACATCCAGGCTTTTCATGCCGAATTCCTGGGCCGTTGCCGCGACTTTTTCGGCCGCGACCTGGGCGGAAAATGGCGTGCTTTTGCGCGAGCCACGAAATCCCGATGCGCCGGAGGTTGCCCAGCACAATGTATTGCCCTGTCGGTCGGTGATCGTGATCATCGTGTTGTTGAAGGACGCCTGCACATGGGCCACCCCATCCACAACGACGCGCTTCGCCTTCTTTCGAGTAGTCGGTTCTGCCATGACGTTCTCTTATTTCCTGATCGGGCGCCGCGGTCCCTTACGGGTGCGCGCATTGGTGCGAGTGCGTTGACCGCGCAGCGGCAAACCACGGCGATGTCGAATACCGCGGTAGCAGCCCAGATCGAGCAGCCGCTTGATGCTCATCGATACGACACGACGCAAATCGCCCTCGACCGTGATCTTGCCGATTTCGCTGCGAATGGCATCCAGATCCGCTTCGGAAAGGTCCTGGATTTTTGTATCCGGGGCCACCCCCGACGACTTGCAGATGCGCAGCGCCGTGGTGCGACCAATCCCGTAGATGTAGGTCAACGAGATCGCAGCGTGTTTGTTGTCAGGGACGTTGATACCGGCAATTCGCGCCATTCACTTAGCTCCGTAACCAAAGGTTCACCGAACCTGGCGCAAAAAGGGCGCGCAGTGTAGCGGGTGAACCGACTCTATTCAACTCAAGTACCGTGCTCGCCATCGGCATTCTGCTCATCCCTGACGCTGCTTGTGGCGCGGTTCCGCAGTGCAGATCACGCGAACAACTCGTTTGCGCCGCACGATTTTGCAGTTGCGGCACAGCTTTTTGACTGAAGCTCTCACTTTCACCTGGATTACCTCGCGCTACCGGCGTCCGCGCCCGTAGTTTTTCAGATTCGATTTTTCCATCAGCTTGGCGTATTGGCTGGACATCAGATGAGCCTGCACCTGGGACATGAAATCCATGGCAACCACCACCACAATCAACAATGCCGTGCCACCCAGCTGAAACGTCACCTTGAAGAACACGATCATGAATTCAGGCAGAAGACACACCAGCGTGACGTACAGCGCACCAAAGATGGTCAGTCGCGTAATGACGTCGTCGATGTATTTGGCGGTGTGCTGGCCCGGGCGGATCCCGGGCACGTAGGCACCCTGACGCTGCAGATTGTTCGCGACGTCCTTCGGATCGAACACGATGGCCGTATAGAAGAAGCTGAAGAATACGATGCCTGCCGCGAAGATGATGATGTACAGCGGCTGCCCGGGCGACAGCACCAGCGAAACCTCCTGCAACCAGTCCAGTCCCGGCGTCTGCCCGAACCACTGCGCCAGCGATGAAGGTGCCAACAGCAGACTGGATGCGAAAATTGCCGGAATGACGCCCGCCATGTTCACCTTCAATGGCAGATGGCTCGACTGGGCCTGATACACGCGGCGTCCCTGCTGGCGCTTGGCATAGTTGACGGTGATGCGTCGCTGTCCGCGTTCGATGAAGACGACGAATGCCACCACCACGATGGCAAACAGACCGATCGCCAGCAGCGCCACGATATTGATATCGCCTTGCCGCGCCGCCTCGAAGGATCGACCGATGGCGGCCGGGAAGCCAGAGACGATGCCGGAGAAGATCAACAACGAGATGCCGTTGCCCACACCGCGTTCAGTGATCTGTTCGCCGAGCCACATCATGAACAATGCGCCCGTGACCAGCGTCACGACGGCGACGAAGTGAAACAGAAAACCCGGCGCGAGGGCGAGGCCCTGATTACTCAACGTTGCAGCCAACGCCGTGCCCTGGATCAGCGAGATGAGCAATGTGCCGTAGCGGGTGTACTGAGTGATCTTGCGGCGGCCAGCTTCGCCTTCCTTGCGCAGCTGTTGCAGCGGCGGATGCATCATGGTGAGCAGATTCATGATGATGCTGGATGTGATATAGGGCATCACGTTCAGCGCCAAAATGCTCATCCGTTGGAATGCGCCGCCCGAAAACATGTTGAACATGTCGAGGATGCCGCCCTGATTCTGCTCGAACAGTTGACGCAACTTGTCCGGATTGATGCCCGGCACTGGGATGTGCGTCCCGACGCGATAGACGATCAGCGCAACCAATACGAACAGCAGGCGATTGCGCAGCTCGCTCAAGCCCTGCTGCACACCCGCCAGTGATTGTTGTCCCGGGCCGGCCATATCAGTCGACTACCTTGCCCCCGGCTGCTTCGATGGCGGCGCGCGCGCCTTTCGTCAGCGCGATGCCCTTGATGTTGACCGCGCGATCGATGCTGCCCGACAGAATGATGCGGGCGCGAACGATGCCTTTGGTGACGAGATTGGCTGCCTTCAATGCATCCAGGTCGATCACGTCGGCGGTCACTTTCGCAAGCTCGCTCAAACGGACCTCGCCGGTGACCAAGGCAATGCGCGAGCGAAATCCGAACTTCGGAACGCGACGCTGCAACGGCATCTGGCCGCCTTCGAAACCTGCTTTCACGTGCCCACTCTTGCGCGCCTTCTGACCCTTGTGACCGCGCCCGCAGGTCTTGCCCAGGCCTGAACCGATGCCGCGACCGACACGTTTCTTGAGCGGCTTGCTGCCGCGCGCAGGGGATAGTTCGTTCAACCGCATCATGCTTCTCCCTCGACGCGCACCATGTAGTACACCTTGTTGATCATGCCGCGTACCGCGGGCGTATCCTGCAGCTCAACCGTGTGTCCGATGCGGCGCAGGCCGAGCCCCTTCACGCAGGCCTTGTGCTTTGGCAGCCGTCCTGCCGCGCTCTTGGTCTGCGTCACGCGCAATTTCTTTTCGGCACTCATCAATACAACCCTCTATTCCGCCTACGCCTGGAGCTGCTCGACGGTCAGACCACGCTTCTCTGCAACCTGGCGCGGCGAGCGCATGTGCTTGAGCGCCTTGAACGTCGCGCGCACCACGTTTACTGGATTCGTCGAGCCGTAACACTTCGCCAGTACGTTGTGCACACCCGCCGCTTCGAGCAGGGCGCGCATCGCACCACCAGCGATCACGCCGGTTCCATCGGACGCCGGCTGCATGTACACCTTCGATGCACCATGCCGCTCCGTGATCGGATACCAGATCGTGCCCCGATCGAGTTCCACTTCGATCATGTTCCGGCTGGCGGCTTCCATCGCTTTCTGAATCGCCACGGGCACTTCGCGTGCCTTACCGCGGCCATAGCCGACGCGGCCCTTGCCATCGCCAACGACAGTGAGCGCCGTGAAACCGAAGATCCGCCCGCCCTTGACCACTTTGGCCACGCGGTTGACTTGGACCAGTTTCTCGATCAGCCCTTCTTCTTTCCCTTCCTGCCTATAGGCCATGCTTCACCTTCTAAAATTCCAGTCCGCCCTCACGGGCAGCGTCGGCCAGCGCTTTGACGCGACCGTGATATTTGTAACCGGACCGATCAAACGCAACGCGCGAAATTCCCGCCGCCTTCGCGCGCTCCGCGATCAGCGCTCCGACTTTTGCTGCGGCATCTTTATTACCGGTCTTGCCGGTGGAGCGCAGCGTGGCGTCGAGGGTCGATGCGCTCACGAGCACCTGCGCGCCTTCAGGCGTAATGACCTGCGCGTAGATATGGCGCGGCGTGCGATGCACTGTGAGGCGCGTGGCACCCAGCTCCCGCATCTTCATGCGCGAACTACGCGCGCGGCGCAAACGGGACTGCTTCTTGTCGTTCATTGCTATCTGCCTCCCACCTACTTCTTCTTGGCCTCTTTGCGCCGCACACGTTCGCCGAGATAGCGCACGCCTTTGCCCTTGTAAGGCTCCGGCGGACGGAATCCGCGAATCTCCGACGCAACCTGACCCACGAGCTGTTTGTCCATGCCACGCACGATCACTTCTGTTTGTGAGGGCGTCTCCACCGTGATGCCTTCAGGTAACGCATATTGCACGGGATGAGAGAAGCCCAACTGCAGATCGAGACGCTTGCCTTGCGCCTGCGCGCGATAGCCAACACCTTGCAATTCCAGTCGCTTCTCGAATCCGCTCGAAACACCCGTGAGCATATTGCGCACCAGTGCGCGCAAGGTGCCCGCCATCGATTGCGAATGCTTGTCGACACGCTTCGCGGCAAAGCGCAGCCGATTGTCTTCGCGCGTGACCTGCACAGACTCATCCAGCAGCGAGCGCATCGACCCCTTGCTGCCCTTTACGTTCAGTGACGAGGCGTTGAGTTCAACATCGACGCCATTCGGGATGTCGATTGGATAGTTAGCAACTCGTGACATTTCTCACCTCTTCCCTTCTCGTATCGCCTGTCGCGGAGAGAGCCGCGCCGGACGCGATCAATACACTGTACACAGCACTTCGCCGCCGACCCCGGCCTTGCGCGCCGCCCGATCTGTCATCACACCTTTACAGGTGCTGATCACCGCGATACCCATGCCACCCTGCACGGTCGGCAGATCTGTCTTGTCGCGATAAATGCGCAGACCTGGCCGACTCACGCGCTTGATTTCGTCGATTACCGCGCGGCCCTCGTAGTACTTGAGGTCGATCGACAGCACCGGCTTCGGACCTTCCGATACCGAAAACGCACCGATGTAACCTTCGTCACGCAGCACGGCAGCCAGCGCCACCTTCAATTTCGAGCTTGGCATCGAAACGCTGGGATATTTGACCTGCTGCGCGTTGCGAATGCGCGTCAGCATGTCGGAAACGGGATCCTGCATACTCATGGTTTACGATTCCTCACCAGCTCGCCATGACCAGGCCCGGCACGTCACCGCGCATGGCCGCTTCGCGCAGCTTCGTGCGCCCCAGCCCGAATTTTCGATACACTCCGCGCGGCCGACCCGTCATTGCGCACCGTCGTCGCTTACGCGACGCGCTCGCGTTACGGGGCTGCTTCTGCAGCTTCACTTGCGCATCCCAACGATCGTCATCCGACGCATTGCGGTCGTTGATGATCGCCTTCAGCGCCGCACGCTTGACGGCAAATTTGGCTTGAACCTTGCCGCGCTTCTTCTCGCGCTCGACTATCGATGTCTTAGCCATATTTAATGAGCCTCGCGGAACGGAAAACTGAATGCTTTGAGCAGCGCAAGCCCTTCGGCGTTGGTTCGCGCAGTGGTTGTGATGGTGATGTCCATGCCCCGGATCTTGTCGATTTTGTCGTAGTCGACCTCGGGGAAAATGATCTGCTCTGTGACGCCCATCGAGAAATTGCCCCGACCGTCGAACGATTTCGGATTGAGACCGCGGAAATCGCGCATCCGCGGAATTGCCATGCCGACGAGCCGCTCAAGAAAGTCGTACATCCGCGCGCGACGCAGGGTCACTTTGCATCCCACGGGATACCCTTCGCGAATCTTGAACGCGGCCTCCGATTTGCGGGCGTTGTTCACAATGGGTTTCTGGCCCGCAATTTTCGTCATATCGCCCACGGCGTTGTCCATGACTTTGCGGTCCGCCACTGCTTCGCCCACGCCCATGTTCAGCGTAATTTTCACCAGGCGCGGCACTGCCATCACATTGCCGTAGGAGAACTGCTCCATCAGCGCGGGGCGGATGGTCTGGAAATAGAGTTGATTCAAATCTGCCATGACGATCTCTTCAGGCGTCTACGAGTTTTTTGGTGGACTTGAAGAAGCGAACCTTCTTGCCGTTTTCATCCCGAAAGCCGACGCGATCTGCCTTACCGGTCTCATCGTTGTAGATCGCCACATTCGACGCTTGAATGGGCGCTACCTTTTCAACGATGCCACCCGGCTTGCCCGCATTCGGGTCGCCGCGCTCGTGCTTCTTGGCCACATTGACGCCCGCCACCAGCAGCCGTCCGTCAGCGCGCACAGTGAGCACTTCGCCGCGTTTACCTTTGTCGCGACCGGCGATGACGATGACTTCGTCGTTGCGTTTGATCTTGCGCATATCTCGATCTCCTTAGAGCACTTCCGGCGCCAGTGAAATGATGCGCATGAACTTCTCTGTACGAAGTTCGCGCGTCACCGGCCCGAATATCCGCGTTCCGATCGGTTGCATCTGCGCGTTGAGCAGAACGGCCGCGTTCTGATCGAAACGAATCAACGATCCGTCGGGACGTCGCACGCCCTTACGGGTGCGCACGACAACCGCATTCATGACCTGGCCCTTCTGTACACGTCCACGCGGAATGGCTTCCTTGATCGTCACCTTGATGACGTCACCGATGCCCGCGTAGCGCCGCTTTGAGCCACCCAACACCTTGATGCACTGGACACGGCGCGCGCCGCTATTGTCCGCAACATCCAACATGCTCTCTGACTGAATCATCTGCCTACCCTGAACCCGTTATTCGGTTGGAGCGCGTTCGTCGATGCTCGCGAGCACCCAGAATTTCGTCTTCGAATACGGACGCGATTCGCGAACGGTGACCAGATCACCGACCCCGCATTCGTTATTGGCGTCGTGAGCGCGCACTTTGGTGGACCTGCGAATGTACTTTCCGTACACCGGGTGCGGTTCCCTGCGTTCGATCAGAACCGTAATGGTCTGATGATTCTTGTTGCTGACCACACGACCGGTAACGACACGGCCCGTGGTTTTCTCCTGCACTTCAGCCATTGGCGCGCTTCTCCCTGAGTACCGTTTTCACTCGCGCAATGTCGCGACGCAATTCTTTAACGAGATGCGGTTGACCCAATTGGCCACTGGCGGCCTGCATGCGCACAGCAAATTGTTCTTTGCGCAGACGCAGTAATTCCGTTTCCAGATCCGCAGCAGTCTTATCTTTGAACAGAGACACTTTCATCACATCACCGAACGCTTCACGAACGTGGTCTTGAACGGCAGTTTTGCCGCAGCCAATGCAAAGGCTTCGCGGGCCATGTCTTCGGTCACACCTTCCATCTCGTACAACACGCGACCTGGTTGGACCAGCGCAACCCAGTACTCAACGCTTCCCTTCCCTTTGCCCTGACGCACCTCGAGCGGCTTCTTGGTAATGGGCTTGTCCGGAAAAACGCGGATCCAGATCTTGCCGCCACGCTTTACGTGGCGCGTCATCGCGCGACGTCCGGCTTCCAGCTGGCGCGCCGTCAGACGGCCACGGCCTGTCGCCTTCAGACCATATTCGCCAAAGCTGACGGTGCTGCCGCGCTGCGCCAGACCGCGATTGCGGCCCTTATGCATCTTGCGGAACTTCGTTCGCTTGGGTTGCAACATGAATCGATTCCTTTACGCAGCGCCGCTTATGATGCGGTCGCCGTTGTCTCTACATCAGTGCCCAGGATTTCGCCTTTGAATATCCAAACTTTGATACCCAACACGCCATACGTTGTCTTCGCTTCTGCAGTCGCGTAGTCGATGTCAGCGCGCAGCGTATGCAGCGGCACACGTCCTTCGTGATACACCTCCGAGCGCGCGATTTCTGTCCCGCCGAGGCGGCCAGCAACTCGCACTTTGATGCCCTTGGCGCCAATGCGCATGGCATTCTGAATCACTCGGCGCATCGCACGCCGGAATTGCACCCGACGCTCGAGCTGCTGCGCAACGTTTTGCGCCACCAGCATTGCGTCGATCTCCGGCTTGCGGATCTCTTCGATGTTGACGTGTACCGGCACGCCCATCATGACCGCCAGCTAGCGGCGCAGCCGCTCCACATCCTCGCCCTTCTTGCCGATGACGATGCCGGGGCGGGCGGTGTGAATGGAAATCCGCGCCGTTTGTGCCGGTCGTTCGATTTCGATCTTGCTGACTGACGCTTGAGACAGTCTCTCCCGCAGGAATTCACGCACCCGCAGATCGTTCAGCAGGTATTTCGAATATTGCTTCTTATCCGCGTACCACACCGAATTGTGGTTCTTGACGACACCAAGACGAAATCCTGTGGGGTTTACTTTCTGACCCATGGCTGCTCCGCTATTTCCGCGCCTTGGCGCGTTTGTCAGATACCGTGACTGTGATGTGGCTTGTGCGCTTCGTGATGCGATCCGCACGACCCTTGGCGCGCGGCATCGTGCGCTTCATCGACCTGCCTTCATCGACAAAGATCTCCTGGATGCGCAATTCATCCACATCGGCGCCTTCATTGTTCTCAG
The DNA here is from genome assembly GCA_032124855.1 of Gammaproteobacteria bacterium. Classification (GTDB taxonomy): domain Bacteria; phylum Pseudomonadota; class Gammaproteobacteria; order Pseudomonadales; family Azotimanducaceae; genus DATJGR01. Next base: position 5,622 of record JAQBCT010000154.1, on the reverse strand, counting down.
CGTTGGCGATCGCAGATTCGAGCACCTTACGAACAAGCAGCGCCCCTTTCTGGTTGCTGAAGTTCAAGATGTCGATTGCCGCAGCGACCGGCTTGCCTCGCACCTGGTCAGCGACGCGACGAGCTTTCTGCGGCGAAATCCGCAGGCGTTTTGCAACTGCTCTGACTTCCATCAATTCGCTCCGTTACGCCCGCTTCACTTTCTTGTCGCCGGCATGTCCACGGAATGTGCGCGTCGGCGCAAATTCACCCAACTTATGGCCAACCATCTCTTCTGATATGTACACCGGGACGTGCTGACGACCGTTGTGCACCGCAATCGTCAGCCCAACCATATCCGGCAGAATCATGGAGCGACGCGACCACGTCTTGATGGGGCGCTTGTCGTTCGCCGCAACCGCAACCTCGACCTTCTTCGCGAGGTGCAGGTCGACAAATGGTCCTTTCCGCAATGATCTTGGCACTGAGCTTCTCCCGCTCTATCCGCTATTTCTTGCCGCGCCGACGCACAATCATGCCGTCGGTTCGTTTGTTACCACGCGTCTTGTAACCCTTCGTCGGTGTGCCCCACGGCGACACGGGATGACGTCCGCCGGACGTCTTACCCTCGCCACCACCATGGGGGTGATCGACCGGATTCATCACCACGCCGCGCACGGTTGGGCGAATACCCTTCCAGCGCCGCGCACCCGCCTTTCCGTAAGAGCGCAGGTTGTGTTCGCTGTTGCCCACTTCGCCCAGCGTCGCGCGACACTCGATTAGCACGCGACGCATCTCGCCTGAGCGCAACCGCAATGTGGCATAGGTGCCTTCACGCGCTACCAACTGTGCAGAAACACCAGCACTGCGCGCAATCTGGGCACCCTTGCCGGCCTTCAGTTCCACGCAGTGGATTACGCTACCGAGCGGCATATTGCGCAGCTGCATCGAATTGCCCGCGCGGATGGGCGCCGTCGAGCCGGACATCAACTCATCACCCGCGGATACACCACGCGGCGCGATGATGTAGCGCCGCTCACCATCCTTGTACTTCAGCAACGCGATATTCGCAGTGCGATTGGGGTCGTATTCGATGCGCTCGACAATGGCTGGGATGCCGTCTTTGTTGCGACGAAAATCGACGACGCGATAGTGCTGTTTGTGGCCACCGCCCTGGTGACGCATGGTGATGCGGCCCGCGTTATTTCGCCCGCCGCGCTTCGTTTGCTTCTCGAGCAACGGCCTGTGGGGCTCGCCTTTGTAGAGCTCCTTGTCGACCACCTTGACGAGGAATCGTCGTCCGGGTGAGGTGGGTTTGGTCTTGATCAACGCCATCTGAATTCCCCTTAGCCTGCGGTCGTCACGTCGATGGATTGACCGTCGGCGAGCCGCACGTACGCCTTCTTCCAGTGGTTCTTGCGCGATACCCCGCGCTGCGTACGCTTTTCCTTACCTTTCACGTTCAGCGTTGTGACCTGCTCGACGGTCACAGAAAAGATTGATTCAACGGCCGCCTTGATCTGCGGCTTGGTGGCATCCCGTGCAACCTTGAACGCGTACTGGTTCGACACGTCGCTCAATCCAGCTACCTTCTCGGAGAAATGCGGCGCAATCAGCGTCGTGAAATGTCGTTCGGTCGTCATGCCAGCGACTCCTCGAGACGTTTCAGTGCATCAACAGTGATCAGCACCTGCTCATGACCGAGCAGCGCCACCGGATCGAGCGCAGCGACATCGCAAACATCCACGTTCTTCAGATTGCGCGCGGCCAGATACAGATTCGTATCGACCTCTTCAGTGACGATCAGAACGTTGGCGAGGTTGAGGGCTTTGAGCTTGGCGAGGAGGGCTTGGGTCTTGGGCGTATCGACGGAGAACGTATCTACCGCAATCAGACGGTCCTGACGGACCAGCTCGGATGCGATACAGCGCAGCGCGCCGCGATACATCTTCCGATTCAACTTCTGCGAGTGGTCCTGCGGCCGCGCCGCGAAGGTTGTGCCACCGCTACGCCAGATCGGACTGCGGCTGCTGCCGGCGCGGGCACGACCGGTGCCCTTCTGTCGCCACGGCTTCTTGCCGCCACCACGCACCTCGGCACGGGTCAGCTGCTTGCGCGTGCCCTGTCGCGCACCATTGAGGAAGGCAACCACAACCTGGTGGACGAGCGCTTCATTGAACTCGCGCCCGAACGCAACGTCGGAAATTTCCACCGTTGCCCCGTTGGGTGCTGCCAAGTTCAGATTCATCGTATCAATTCCTCCAACACACGCTGCATGGGTCAGGCCTTGACCGCCGGACGGATGTAAACGTCACCGCCGTTCGAGCCAGGCACCGCGCCCCTCACCAACAACAGGTTGCGCTCGGCGTCGACGCGCACGACCACGAGGTTCTGCTCGGTGACGCGCCGATTGCCCATGTGGCCCGACATCTTCTTGCCTTTGAAGACCCGCCCCGGCGTCTGATTCTGACCAATCGAACCCGGTACACGATGCGATACGGAGTTACCGTGGCTGGCATCCTGACCGGCAAAATTCCAACGCTTGATCGTGCCGGCAAAACCCTTGCCCTTTGACACGCCGCGGACATCGACCTTCTGGCCGGCCTCGAACTGATCGACGCTGAGCGTTGTGCCCATTTCCAGCGCTGCAGCAGTGGCTTCATCAAGCCGGAATTCCCACGTGCCACGTCCCGCAACGCTACCGGCTTTCGCAAAATGGCCCGCCTGCGGCTTGGTCACGCGCTGCGCCTTGCGCGAGCCGGTTGTGACCTGCACGGCCGCATAGCCATCCCGCTCGACGGTTTTGATCTGGGTGATGCGATTGGGATCCACCTCGATCACCGTGACGGGAATGGATGCACCATCTTCGGTGAAGATGCGCGTCATTCCGCTTTTCCTGCCAACCACGCCAATGGCCATGGCAACCTCTTCTTTTGCTTCGCCAGATGTAGAAGCCGCCTGCGGATGCTGCAATGTCAGCGTCCACAAACGGCTTCTGCCTAATCCGTGATCCCCCATCGGGACCCTGATGCACCGCTCGTCGACAACGGCTCAAGGCCGCTGGGCGTCGCGTGGACGCCGCGAGACGGTTCTAGTTCAAACTGATCTGGACCTCGACTCCCGCGGCCAGATCGAGCTTCATCAATGCATCCACCGTTTTCTCAGTCGGCTCGACGATGTCGAGCAACCGCTTGTGGGTGCGAATTTCATATTGGTCGCGCGCATCTTTGTTCACGTGCGGCGACACCAGCAGTGTATAGCGCTCTTTGCGCGTCGGCAGCGGGATCGGACCCCGTACCAGCGCGCCGGTGCGCTTCGCCGTATCCACGATTTCCTGCGTCGAGACATCGATCAAACGATGATCGAAAGCCTTCAATCGAATTCGAATTCTTTGCTGTGGCACGACTAGTGACTCCTACCCTTATGTTTTAAGGGCAAAAAGAGCCGACCCTTGGAAAAAGGAGGCGGCATTCTACAGAGCGCTCAAAATAGAGTCAAACAACACGGCTTTCGCTTCGAAAGGCGTGTCGAGCGCGGCTTTGGTCCTGCCAAAGGCGCGCAGACACTCCATTACTCAACAATTTTCACGACAATCCCGGCGCCGACGGTTCGCCCCCCCTCACGGAAGGAGAAGCGCAAGCCTTCATCCATCGCAATCGGGTTGATCAAGGTCACCGTCATATTCACATTGTCACCCGGCATCACCATCTCTACATCTGCCGGTAACTCAACAGACCCCGTCACATCCGTCGTGCGAAAGAAAAACTGCGGTCGATAACCTTTGAAGAACGGCGTATGACGGCCCCCTTCATCCTTCGACAACACATACGCTTCCGCCTCAAACTTCGTATGCGGTGTGATCGAGCCCGGCTTCGCCAATACCTGGCCCCGCTCAACGTCATCACGCTTCGTACCACGCAACAACACACCCACATTCTCGCCTGCCCGACCTTCATCCAGCAGCTTGCGGAACATCTCAACACCCGTACACGTCGTCTTCGTGGTGTCCTTGATCCCAACAATCTCGATCTCTTCACCCACCTTGATCACACCCCGGTCGATGCGACCCGTCACCACCGTGCCGCGTCCCGAAATCGAAAACACATCTTCAATCGGCATCAAAAACGGCAGATCCACCGCACGTTCCGGATCCGGTATGTACGAATCCAACGTCTCAACCAGCTTCTGTACCGTCGGTACACCCAACTCGCCCGTATCACCTTCCAATGCCTTCAACGCACTGCCAATGATGATCGGCGTGTCATCACCCGGAAATTCATAACGATCCAGCAGCTCGCGGACTTCCATCTCCACCAGTTCCAACAGCTCCGCATCGTCAACCATGTCCGCTTTGTTCAGATACACCACAATCCGTGGTACACCCACCTGCCGCGACAACAAAATGTGTTCCCGTGTCTGTGGCATCGGACCATCCGCAGCCGATACCACCAAAATCGCGCCATCCATCTGCGCCGCACCCGTGATCATGTTCTTCACATAATCCGCATGCCCAGGACAGTCCACGTGTGCGTAGTGACGCTTCGGCGACTCATATTCAACGTGCGATGTATTGATCGTAATACCTCGCTCTCGTTCCTCCGGCGCATTGTCAATCTGATCAAACGCCTTCACTTCCCCAGCACCCCAAACTTCCGCACACACCTTCGTCAACGCCGCCGTCAACGTCGTCTTACCATGGTCTACATGACCAATCGTCCCTACATTCACGTGCGGCTTCTTCCGCTCAAACTTTACTTTGGACATTGCCAAACCACCTCTTTATAGACCGTCATCTTGGTGTTGCGTGTTTCGGATACTCGACTCGCGATTGTGGTGCTCACAACTGGATTCGAACCGGTGACCTCTTCCTTACCAAGGAAGTGCTCTACCTACTGAGCTATGTGAGCTTTTGAAACCTTCCTGCCGAAATGTTCCCGGTCGTACGCGATCTGTGGGCGATGGAGCGGGTAGCGGGAATCGAACCCGCACCATCAGCTTGGAAGGCTGAGGTTCTACCATTGAACCATACCCGCCGCGCATTTCTTTTCGTTCGTTTTCAAATCGATAGCGGTCCCCGGCCGAATTTTTTGCGCAAATTTGCGTTCCAAAAACACAGCCTGACCGAGATCGAAACTGCCTGGTGGAGGGGGTAGGATTCGAACCTACGAAGGCTACGCCGTCAGATTTACAGTCTGATCCCTTTGGCCGCTCGGGAACCCCTCCGAGCGAAGACGCGCGATTCTGCCCGCGCCACTGACCCTTGTCAACGACGCGCGCCCTTTTATCCCTGTAAATGCAAGCACTTACGAAACTATTGGACACTGCATGGCCTACGCTTGGTGCCGCCACAAGGAGTTGAACCCTGGACCTTCTCATTACAAATGAGCTGCTCTACCAACTGAGCTATGGCGGCCGAAATGGGGGCGGCATTCTATAGAAAGCGCTGCGCACGCGCAACGAAATTGCGGCACCAGCACTCGCGATTCAGGCATCGTCTTCGCGCGTGCGCAGCGAAACTTCGCCACTGTTGAACACTCGCACGGTGTTGCCAACCATCAGCTATTTCCCCGAGAACGTCTTCCTCTTCCCCGCGATGTCCGCCTTCGGTGGGTTCACCGCCGACTTTGCACTCGCAGGACGCGAC
>JAQBCT010000153.1:0-4013 GCA_032124855.1 Gammaproteobacteria bacterium | reverse complement strand
TGCCGTCGACGCACTGCCCTTCTCAACGACGAGCGCCTTGGCGCCAAGATCGGACAGGTAAAAGCGGAATTCGTCTTCCTTGTACGCCGGGTTCAGCGGCGCCGTGGTCGCACCCGCCGCGATCGACACAAACGCCGAGGCCATCGTCGCTCCGTTGGGCAACACGATCGCGACCCTGTCGTTGCGCCCGATGCCATGCCGGCTCAGCGCACGAACCGTGCTTTCGACGTGTTCGCGCAACCCCTTGTAAGTCAGCGGCGCCTGACCTGGCGCTGTGAAGGCAATTGCGTCGTCCCGGCCTGCATTCAGGAGTTCTCTGATCGTGGTAGTTTCAGACATCGTATTCAGAAGAATTGGTATGGAGAAAAGTGAATAGAATAGTTGGGTCTAGTGGTGACTATACCCAAGTACGTGTAATTCGTACTTATCGTACGTCTTTCCGTCAAACGCGTCGCCGAAAAATACGTAGGTCGGATTAGCGCAGCGAAATCCGACGCAAGCGCGTAAACGATGCCATTCTTCCTCGACATACGATGTCGGGTTACGCCCAAGGGCTACCGCGACCTGCGCACCTTTCCCGGATAGAGGCCGGGCCAACCCGAACCGGTGCCAACCTCCAGCAGCCGCATCATCCCGGGTCCGACAGGCTGCTAGGACACCAGCGCATTGCGGACCGCCTCGATCGTCATGTCGATGTCCTTTTGCGTTGTGCGCCAGTTAAGTACCGGCACCCGCATGACGCGGCGGCCTTTCCAGTCAGATCCACCGAACCAGGTGACGCCGCTTTTCTGCAATCGCTCGATGATCTCGTCGGTACGGCGATCGTGGTCGCCATCGTCTGCCGTGAAGCGAACAATTCCCTGGTTGATGACGGGGGTAGCGAGCACTTCGACACCGTCGAGCGCGCCCATACCGGCAATGAGACGTTCGGTAAGCGCGCAACAGCGTTCAATCATCTGCGCCAGGCCGCGCCGCCCGAGCGAGCGCAACGCCGCATAGACAGGCACACCGCGAGCACGGCGCGACCATTCGGGGCCCCAGTCGATCTGGTGGCGGGCGTCGTCGCCCGCCGAAAAGTAGCTCGCGCGTACCGTCATCGCCGCTTTGTGTGACTCCGGATGAGCGGTGAACGCAAAGCCGCTATCGAACGGCAGATTCAACCATTTGTGCCCGTCAGTCGCCCATGAGTCCATCAGTTCGCAACCGTCCATCAGATGCCGGTACTTGTCACTCGCCGCCGCCCACAGTCCGAGTGCGCCGTCGACGTGAACCCACACGCCATATTTGCGCGCGAGTTCGTGGGCGCGATGAAAATCGTCGAACGCGCCGGTGTTGAATTCTCCCGCCTGCAGCACGAGGATGGTCGGCGAGTCGTCGAGACTGCGCGCGACGTGATCGAGGTCGAGTCTTCCATCTTCGTGACATGGATGGGTCTTGACCGAGTTGGTACCCAGTCCGAGGAGGCGCGCCGCCCGTGTGATCGACTCATGGCAGAGTTCCCCGGTGCGGATCGTGATTTGCGGCGCGCCTGACAGACCGCGTGCGCCGACGTCGTAATCGCGATCGCCGAGAAGCTTGTGCCGTGCCGCCGCCAGCGCGGTGATGTGCGCCGCCTGGCAACCAGTAACGAATGCAAACGACGCGTCTTGCGGCAGACCCAGCACGTCTTTGAGCCATGCGCCGGTAACCTCCTCCATCACGGCCAGCGCCGGACTCGACGCATGAATGGCGGCGTTCTGATCCCACGCCGACGTGAGCCAGTCCGCGGCGAGCGACGCCGGCAACACGCCACCCATCGCCCACGCGAAGAAGCGGCTGCTTCCGGTCATGAAGAGCCCTCCCTCGACATCCGCCACCAGTTCGTCGATCACCTGTTCCGGAGGAAGGCCGTCCTCGCCGAGGTCTTTGCCAAATCGCTTGCGAAGCTCGGCGATGTCGACGGACGTGGGAATCTGACGTTCGTCGAGACCATCGAGGTAGTCGATCGCATGGTCCAGTGCGCGGCGCAGTGCTTTGTGCTCTTCGGTCATGTCTATCGCCCATTCATGGATGTTTTGCAGCGCCCGCCGATCCCATCGCTGCAACTACCGATTCATATCAAAGCGCTCATGCAACAGCGTCGTGCTGAGCACGCGATGCAGCAGACCCTCCATCGCAAATCGTTGCTCCGGCGCGCTTGCACGCAACGCGGCGAGCAGTGCGCGCACCGCAACCGGATCATATATGGGTTGATTGTCGAGCGCTGCCGATGAGAAGGTATCTTCGAACAGTTCGAACATCGGATCGTCGTCGCGCTGCGCCGGCGGCGTCGTAAACGGATGTTTCTCCCGGTTGTAAACGGGCTCGATGATGACATCGCGGGCCGCTTCGCGAAGCACGTGCTTCTCGCGCATGCCCTTGATCTTCATGCGAACCGGAATCCCGGCGGCAAACTCGGCGACCTTGTGATCGAGGTAGGGCACACGGCCTTCGATCGAGTGCGCCATCTCCATGCGGTCGCCAAGCAAGGTCAGCATGAAGTTGGGTAGCATTATCCGTTGCCAGAGATACAAGGCCTGATTGAGTGGATCTCGATCTCGCACCCTCTCGTCGAGAGGCAAACGACTGAGTGCCACCTCATACGGGTTCATGCCGGCGACGCTGTCGCGAAACTCGTCACGAAACAACGCCATCGTGCGCTTTCCGATGTCGGCAAAAACCTCGATCCACGACGGGACCCACCCGAGCCGGCGGCGCACCGACTCGAGTTCGGCGGCCGGTTCGGCATCGCTGGTCAGCAGGCCGCGCGTCGCCTTGTTCGAATCGTGCATCTGCGCAAGCATGTCGCGCACCGCTGCGGCGTCCTGGCCCTCGTTGTTGTAAAGCAGGACATCACGCCGGAACGGCGCGTAGCCGCCCAGCATCTCGTCCGCACCCTCGCCGGTGAAGACAACCTTGATGCCGGCATCGCGCACGGCGCGACTCAACAGATACTTGGCGACACCGTGTCCGTTGGTGAAAACGGTTTCGGCGTGCCATACGGCATTGCTGTAGGCATCGACGAGGTCACGCGAGGTGATCTGGATTGGATGGAAGGTAGCCCCTACTTTTTCCGCCTGCTGCTGCGCGAGCGCGGACTCGTCATACAGTGCATCCGCAAAGCTGAGCGTATATGCGCGGATGGGCCGGTCCATTTGCTGCTGCGCCAGCCCCAGCACCGCACACGAATCGATGCCGCCACTCAGGTAGGCCGCGACCTCGACGTCGGCAATCAGGCGTTCACGCACCGCATCGACAAGTACTTCGCGAAATCCGTCGACAATCTCCGCGTCGGTGCGCCGGTCCGCGGCCAGTTGTGAACGAGTCGGGAACGACGCATCCCAGTACGGATACACCGACACATTGCCGTTCTGGGCGACTGCGTAGTGGCCGGCAGGCACGGCATAGATTCCGGCGAACAACGTTCTTTCGTGGGGCCGGAACAGAAACGCCTCTTGTAGTACCGACGTGTGGTCCCAGCGTGCCGGCACGCCAAGGGCCAGTAGCGACTTGATCTCGGAGGCAAAAACTACATTTCCTTCGTGAACCGCGTAGAACAGCGGTTTGATACCGAAGCGGTCGCGAATTCCGATCATGGCATTGTTGCGGCGATCGGCGATCACCGCCGCAAATTCTCCGCGCAGATGCTTCAGCATGCTCATGCCGTCACGCTTGTAAAGATGAAGCGCGATCTCGCTATCGGAATCGGTCGCAAACTTGTGACCCTCATCGCGCAACTGCTGGCGAATTTCGCGGTAGCCGTAGAACTCCCCGTTAACGACAAGGTGCAGGTCTCGCTCGCTATCGGAGATCGGCTGGGTGCCGTTGTCCAGACCGATAATGGACAAGCGCGTGTGACCCAGAGCCCAGCGCCGGTCATCGGAGATCCACCGGCCGACCGAGTCAGGGCCGCGATGATGAAGCAGCCGTAATGCCCGGTCGAACTTGTCCGGAACCACCGCAGTTGCGAATATCCCCCCTACAAAACCGCACAT
>JAQBCT010000152.1:0-20411 GCA_032124855.1 Gammaproteobacteria bacterium | reverse complement strand
CACAGGGCACGATTTATCCGGATGTCATCGAGTCGGCCGCGACGAAGTACGGCAAAGCACACGTGATCAAATCGCATCACAACGTGGGCGGCCTGCCGGCGCGGATGAAGCTGAAACTGATCGAGCCGCTGCGCGAATTGTTCAAGGATGAAGTTCGTCAGGTGGGTCTCGCGCTCGGCCTGCCGGCGGAGATGGTGCACCGCCATCCGTTTCCAGGCCCCGGCCTGGGGGTGCGTATCCTGGGCGAGGTGAAACGCGACTACGCCGAGACGTTGCGGCGCGCCGATGCCATCTTCATCGAAGAGCTGCGCGTTGCCGGCTACTACGACAAGGTCAGTCAGGCGTTCGCGGTATTCCTGCCGGTTCGCACCGTCGGCGTGGTGGGCGATGCGCGGCGCTATGCGCACGTGATTGCGCTGCGCGCCGTGGAGACCACCGACTTCATGACGGCCCGCTGGGCGCACCTGCCCTATGAGCTGATCGGGCGCGTCTCGAATCGCATCATCAACGAGATCGAGGATGTATCGCGCGTCGTCTACGACGTGTCGTCGAAGCCGCCCGCGACGATCGAGTGGGAGTAGGGAGCAATCGGCGGCGATTTGTGCCGCCGTGCTGCTGCCAGTTGATTAACCCAATCGCACCCAATCCACCGATTCGAGCGCATAGGGAGCGAACAGGAAATCGCGGATCGCCGAGATTTGGTCGTTGCGCCAATCGACCAGAACGAAATGCGCCGGTTTCTCCATCGCGCCGCTTTCGAAGACCAGCATTGCTGGGCGGCCTTCGACCGCGCCGAGAACGAATCGCCATTTCGTTTCTTCGGCGTAGCGCGTGAAATAGGGGGCGATCTTGTCGCTTCCCTCCCATTTGAGCCGGTTCACCAGTTCGAGCTTCACGTCGTCGGCGAGCATGGCGCGGATCGCATCGAAATCGCCGCTCCGAAACAGGTGGACGTAAGCAGCAATCTGTCGCCGGGCTGCAACGGACATCAGCGGCAGCCGGACGTCTTCGGGTGCCTGCGCGAGTTGCCGTAGCGCCGCGCGTCCGAGTTGAAGCGCCGATTTGGCGGCTGCCGGCGTACACGCGGCGATGCTTGCGATCTCATCGACCGAGTGACCCAGAACATCCTGGAGGATCACCGCGCAGCGCTGAAGTTCAGGCAGCTGCAGAAACGTCTGAAAGCTGATCGCGACGATCTCGGCCTCGGGTATGGGCGCTGCTTTGACGTCTTCGGTGAGCGGAGCGACCGTGTTTCGAGACCTGCCGCGCAAGAAGTCGAGGCTCGTGTTGTGGGCGATGCGAAACAACCAGCCCTCGAGATTATCCACGCCGCCGCCCTCGGCTCGCGCACGTAGGGCCTTGACGAGTGTGTCCTGCAATACATCCTCGCCATCGACCGCCGATCCCGTCATGCGCGCGCAGTAGCGATGAAGGCGTTGCCGCAACGCTTTCACGCGATCCTCGAATTCATCATTGTTCATGTATCGAGGCCTATGGTGCTTCCGCGCTTCCGTTCGGCCAGCGATTGGACACACACTCATCCGGTACCTCACAAATGACGACCATTTTGGCCATCTAAGTTCTCCTTTTGCTAATTTCCTGACGAAGGCTTGCTCTCGCGTTGGGTCGTCACGGGGTTTTCGCTCAACACCGCCGAGCCCACGAACGAATCCAAGCTCGCCAGCTCAGTGATCTTCGGGAAATAGGCTTTCATGCGGGGATCGCAGCGCATTGCTTCGACGGCTGCGGGGGTCTCCCACTCGGAATAGATGACGACGCCGGTGCGGTCACTTGCCGCGATCAGCCGGGTCGTCTTCCAGCCGTGAAGCGTGCGGATCACTGTGTCGATGTTCTGCTTCAACAGCGCGATCAGCGCATCCTGCTTCGAAGGTTCGACCTTAAGTACATTGATCAAAATGACGGATTCGTCGGACATGGTTTTGCTTCCTTCTGTTATGGATACACCAAGGACGAAACGGAAGGCGGAAACGGATCGCGACGACATAAATATTCTGGTGAAAACGTCCGCACTGTCGATGAATGGCGAAGCCTGCGCTTTTCCAAAACGCCGAAATTTTCCAATGAAATCAACAACGAGCTTTTCGCGACGGTACGGATGACGGTAGTTTTCGAAAGCGAAAATCTTACGCGAGCAATTTCAACCTGCTAGATGTGTCGCGGACAAGCGAGTGGGAATAGCGCTGCTCAGGCCTGCCCCGTGACCTCGCGCGCGAATCGTTCGATGGTCGTCATCAGCGTGGCGTGTGGCAGCACGCCGTTGTACATCCACGTGAACAGCCAATCGATGGGCAAGCGAGCGCGCATGGCATCCAGTTGCCGGCGCACGGTCTCCACACTGCCAACCAGCACCAGACCGAGATCCATCATGGCTTCGGCGTTCAGCATCTCGCCTGTATCGGGGTCCGTGAGGCCGCGATTGAAACCGAAGGGCGCGAACCAGGCACCCCCGACGAAGCCTGAGGATTGCGTCCACAGAGCCCGCGCCTGTGCGTCGGTGTCTGCGATGATCAGGTCGCGAAGGTAGCCGATGCCTTCGCCCATCGGACGCCCCGAAACCTGCGCATACAGTTCGAACAGCGCGCGTTCCCGCTTCGGGTGCAGCGGCGGCAGGATCGCGGTGACGCCTTCCTGCGCGCACCAACGGATGCTGTTCTCGGACGAGGCGAAGGGTTGAAAGATGGGTGGATGCGGCTTCTGCAACGGTTTCGGCACCACACCCACGTGCGTGAGCTCGCCCGTCTGCGAGCCATCGCCGTAGAGGCGTGACGCTTCGAGATCCCAGGGCGTACCAGGGCGGGGAATCTGCCAGTACTTGCCGCTGAAACGCAACATCGGTTGCGTCCACGCCGCCTTCACGATGCGAAAGTTCTCCTCGAACGCTTCTCGATTCGTGGCGTCGATCTCGTCGTGCTGATCGGGCATCGCGCCGCCGATGCCGTGGGTCTGCTGCGCATAGATATCTACCCAGCGACGCTGGTAGCCGCGGGCGAATCCGGCGTTCGCGCGGCCGCCGGTCATGTGATCGAGCATCGCTATGTCTTCGGCCACGCGCAGCGGGTTGTTCGCCGGTAGCACGATACCCAACTGGCCGACGCGGATGTTCTTTGTCTGCATGCCGATGTACAGATCCAGCAGCACGGGATTGTTCGACAGTTCGAAGCCTTCGATATGCAGATGATGTTCCGTGAATGAGATCGAGTCGTACCCGAGACCATCGGCCAGACGCGCCTGCGCCGCCACGTCGTGGAGCATGGTCTGATAGAGATCGTCGCGCAGGCCCGCCATCCCACGTGTGATATCCGCGCGCGTGCCTACGCCCGGCAGGTAGAACAGCGAAACCTTCATTGGATACGCGCCGTATTGGATGCACCGAGCTTACCGCAGCCAAAGCGCCTGCGTATGATGCGCAGCCATTGCGGTGGGTGATCACGCATGGACGAGACACACGATTGTTTCATGGAGCGAGCGCTGGGGTTGGCCCGCGAGGCAGCCGAGGCGGGTGAGGTACCTGTTGGCGCGGTTGTCGTGCTGCACGGGGAGATCATCGGCGAAGCTGCCAATCAGCCGGTGCGCAGTCACGATCCGACGGCCCACGCCGAAATTGTCGCATTGCGCGCCGCGGCGCTGCGCCTGGGCAACTATCGACTGCCCGGTGCGACCGTCTACGTGACAATCGAACCGTGCACGATGTGCGCGGGCGCGTTGGTGCACGCCCGCATTGGCACGCTGGTTTTTGGCGCGCGCGAGCCGCGCGCGGGTGCGGTCGTCAGCACCGCCAGCGTCATGGCAAACGCGGCGCTGAATCATCGCGTCGAGATCATCGAAGGCGTCTTGGCGACCGCCAGCGCCGAGCTGCTGAAGGGCTTCTTTCGCGCGCGGCGCGACGCTGGGCCGTAGCGGTGCGTATAATCGCGCCTCCTCGGCAACCGCACCCGATCGCATCGATGACAGACAGCCTGCTGGTGCTGCCCGGGCCGCCCGCTCAATCCGCATTTCGCCTCGCCAAGCTATCCGCTTCGCTGCGTACCCAGGGCGCCGCCCCAGTCGGCCTGTACGCCGAGTTCGTCCACATCATCGAAATTCGACAACCGCTAACGGACGTGGAAAGGGGAGTGGCAGAGGCGCTGCTCAGCTACGGTCCGCGCGGCGACTTACCGACAAAGGTTGGCGTGCGGCGGCTGACTGTGCTGCCGCGTGCGGGGACCCTCTCACCGTGGTCCAGCAAGGCGACTGATATCTTCGCCATTTGCGGGCTCGAAGCGGTGCGTCGCGTTGAGCGCGGGGTTGCCTGGTTTGTCGTAGGTGATGTGCCGCAAGCGGCGCTGGAGGCAATTCTCGTTGATCGGATGACGCAGCAGTCGATCGTCGGCGATGACTTTGCGCAGCTCTTCGAGCATCGCGCGCCGAAACCGCTGACGCGCATTGCCGCCCTGCGCGACGGACGTGCCGCGTTAGTAGAAGCGAATGAACAGCTGGGCTTGGCGCTCAGCGATGACGAGGTGGACTATCTCGCCGACGCCTATCGCACGCTGGGTCGCGATCCCACCGACGTGGAACTGATGATGTTCGCCCAGGCGAACTCGGAACACTGTCGGCACAAGATCTTCAATGCGCGGTGGCAGATCGATGGCGTTGACGCGTCGCGCTCGCTGTTCGACATGATTCGCAACACGCACCGGCATATCAACGGCGCGGGAATTCTGTCTGCCTACTCCGACAACGCCGCCGTGATCGAGGGTTATCGCGCCGAGCGCTGGATGGTGGATCCGGCCACCCGCGGCTATCACTACGTCAACGAACCCATTCATCTGCTGATGAAGGTGGAAACCCACAACCACCCCACGGCGATTGCACCCTATCCGGGCGCGGCCACCGGTTCCGGTGGTGAAATTCGCGATGAAGGCGCGGTGGGGCGCGGTTCGAAACCGAAAGCCGGACTGGTGGGATTCACCACCTCGCATCTGAACATTCCGGGCGATCCGCAGCCGTGGGAGATCGCCACCGGCAAACCGGATCGCATCGTTTCCGCCTTCGACATCATGATGGAGGGTCCCATCGGAGCGGCGGCTTTCAACAACGAGTTCGGCCGGCCTGCGCTGACCGGTTACTTTCGTACGTTTGAGTATGCGGCCGACCCCAACGATCTCTCGGTGGTGCGCGGGTATCACAAGCCGGTGATGGTCGCCGGCGGGATGGGCAATGTCCGCGGCGAGCATATCAACGCCATCGCCTTCGAGGGTGCTACGCGCCTGATCGTGCTAGGCGGCCCGGCGATGCTGATCGGGCTTGGCGGCGGCGCCGCCTCGTCCATGGCCTCGGGGCAGAGCAGTTCCGATCTCGATTTCGCGTCGGTTCAGCGCGACAACGCCGAGATGCAGCGGCGCTGCCGGAAGTGATCGACACCTGCATCGCACTTGGCGAGGCGAATCCGATTCGGCTGATTCACGACGTTGGGGCCGGTGGACTGTCCAATGCCCTGCCCGAACTGGTTAAGGATGCCGACCGCGGCGGTGTATTCGAGTTGCGAGCCATCCCCAACGCGGAACCGGGTATGGCGCCGCATGAAATCTGGTGCAACGAGGCGCAGGAGCGCTATGTGCTGGCCGTTGCCGATGTGGATCTCGCGCGCTTCGAAGCCATCTGTCGGCGCGAACGCTGCCCCTACGCTGTGGTTGGGCAGGCAACGAACGCGCCGCAATTGGTTGTGGCAGATGCGCAATTCGACGATCGACCGGTGGATCTGCCGCTGGCGGTCCTGTTCGGCAACGCACCGAAGCTGCAACGCGCATTCACACGCCGCGCGATTGCGCGTGTGCCACTGGCTCTGCGCGACATCACCGTCACGGCCGCGCTCGAGCGTGTGCTGCGTTTTCCCGCAGTGGGTTCCAAACAATTTCTGATCACCATCGGCGATCGCAGCGTCACCGGGTTCGTGGTGCGCGATCAGATGGTAGGGCCGTGGCAGGTGCCAGTGGCCGACGCGGCCGTCACGACGCTCGGCTTCAAGACGTTGTGCGGGGAAGCGATGGCGATGGGTGAACGTTCGCCGCTGGCGTTGATCGATCCGGCGGCATCGGCCCGTATGGCCGTGGGCGAGGCGTTAACGAACCTGGCCAGCGTCGTCGTCGAGGATCTCGGTCGGGTCGTATTGTCGGCCAACTGGATGGCTGCGGCCGGGCGCGGCGTCGAGGACCAGGCATTGCATGATGCGGTGCTGGCGGTGGGGACGGAGTTGTGTCCCGCGTTGGGCATCGCCATTCCGGTGGGCAAGGACAGTTTGTCGATGCACACGCAATGGCATGGCGATGCAGGCCCGCGCGCCGTCACGGCGCCGCTGACATTGATCGTTTCGGCGTTCGCGCCGATGCCGGATGTGCGTCGAGCGGTGACGCCGCAATTACATCTCGATCGTGGCCCCACGCGACTGCTGCTCATCGACCTCGGTCGCGGCGCAAATCGTCTCGGGGGCAGCGCGTTGGCGCAAACCCATTCCCAGATCGGCGACGTCTGTCCGGATGTCGATGATCCCGTTTTGTTCGCGGCATACTTCCGCGCGGTGCAGGCGCTCGTGGGTGAGGGACGCATCCTCGCCTACCACGATCGTTCCGATGGCGGTCTGATCGTTTGTGCGCTCGAGATGGCATTTGCAGGTCGCTGTGGACTCGCACTCGACATCGAAGCACTGACAGGGACGCTCGAATCCGGCGCGCTGGCGGCGCTGTTCAACGAGGAACTGGGCGCCGTGGTGCAGGTGGCGGCTGCCGATGCTGCTCACGTGCAGGAGCGCTTCGCGGCCGCCGGTCTGGCTGGCGCGGTTGTCGACATCGGCGCACCCATCCAGGAGCGGACCATCCGCGTCAGCGCCGGTCGCGTGGTGTTGCTGGATTCCCCTGCGGGTGCGCTGCAACAAACCTGGGCTCGAACGAGCTATACGATGCAGCGTCTGCGTGACGACCCGGTCTGTGCGGACGAAGAGTTCGGCCAGATCCTCGCGGACGATCCTGGACTTCATGCACACCTCACCTATGACTGCGACCAGGACATCGCGGCCCCGTTCATCGGCGCGCGCGTGCGTCCGCGCATCGCCGTGCTGCGCGAGCAGGGCGTAAACAGTCACCTGGAAATGGCAGCGGCCTTCGAGCGCGCGGGTTTCGATCCCATGGATGTTCATATGTCCGACGTGCTTGAAGGACGCGTTGATCTCACCGCGTTCCAGGCCCTCGTGGCCTGCGGCGGGTTTTCCTACGGTGACGTGCTGGGCGGTGGCGGCGGGTGGGCCAAGTCCATTCTGTATCACGACGTCGTGCGGGAATCGTTCAGCCGCTTTTTTGCTGGCGATACGCTGAGTCTGGGCGTGTGCAACGGTTGTCAGATGTTCGCCACGCTCAAGGATCTGATTCCTGGTGCCGGACACTGGCCCCGCTTCGTGCGCAACCGCTCGGAACAGTTCGAAGCGCGAACCAGTCTGGTGCGAATTACCGAGGTCACTTCGCCGTGGCTCGACGGCATGCAGGGCTCGCAGCTACCCGTTGCGGTAGCGCACGGTGAGGGTCGCGCTGAATTCGATGCGCCGGGTGACCTACAGGAACTGACTCGCGGCGCTGGCATCGCGCTGCAGTTCATCGACAACGCGGGGGACGTTGCGGGCGGCTACCCTGCCAATCCCAATGGCTCCATGCACGCCATTGCAGGCGTACAGAACTCGGACGGGCGCGTGCTGGCTGTGATGCCGCATCCCGAGCGGGTATTTCGTGCAGTGAACAATTCCTGGCGCAGCGCGTCGTGGCGCGAGGACGGTCCCTGGCTGAGGCTGTTTCGCAACGCGCGCGTGGCACTCAACTGATCAGGTGCGCCGGCGCGTGAATTCGATATCGCCCACCCGCACCGGAAATACACCGCTCGTCCGGTCAGCGAAATAGTGGCGCAGCGTGTCGTGGATGACCGGGAAGGCCAGCTCGTCCCAGGGGATCTCGTGTTCATGGAATAGTTTGACGTCCGTGCTCTCCCAGCCCGGCGCGAAATCCAGATTCAGCAATGCGGCGCGGAAGAACATGTAGACCTGTGAGATGTGGGGGAGGTTGAACACGGTATACAGCCCCTCGACAGCGACGTTGGCGCAGGCTTCCTCGAATGTCTCTCGAATGGCGCCCTGGGTACTGGTCTCGCCGTTCTCCAGAAATCCGGCGGGCAGCGTCCACAGCCCCATCCGCGGCGCGATGGCGCGGCGGCATAGCAGCACGCGGTCTTCGTACACGGGCAGACAGCCCGTAACGATTTTTGGATTCTGGTAGTGAATGGTGCCGCAGGCATCGCAGACGAAGCGCTCGCGGTTGTCGCCGCTCGGGATCCGTCGGGCGACGGCGCTTCCGCAACTGCTGCAGTACTTCATGGCCGGGATCGGGCTAACGCAGTTCGCGCTGCGCCGTGGGAAAGCCCAAGACGGTGCCAGTCGACGGGCTCGCTTGCCGGTGGTAGCCGCCGGGTTCATTCAGCACACTGTGCAATTCATCGAGGGAATCGAACATCAGCTGTGACAGGCGGGCGCATGCGGCCAGCGGATTGGGTGCGCGCTGGCGCTCCATTTCAATCCGAAACTTCAATCCCTCCAGACGCCGTCGTGACGCGGCGCGCGGCGCCTGGCGGATGACGTCGTCCGTGAGAACGCGCCCCAGCGCGTAGAGTGCCTGGGGGTCGCGCCGTGCCAACTCGGCGAGCACTTCGAAGGCAGGCAGCTGGCGGCGAATGCGTGGCTCAATCATGGTGGCCAATCCGTAACGCGTGCCCAACTATGCCCGAGATGCGCCGCTGAGAGGAAGCGGGTTTACAAGTACCGCACCGTTCCACTCGTTCGCGTGGTCGGAAGCAGGTCCGGATGCGACAATGGAGCGGCGTGTTGCAAACTACCGGAATCAACCCATGATCTATCGACTCGGTGAGCGGGCGGTGCGTGCCGAAGGTGATTACTTCGTCGCGGAATCGGCGATCGTCATCGGCGCGGTGCTGCTCAAGTCCAACGCCAGCGTCTGGTTCAACGTCGTGATCCGGGGTGACAACGAACTGATTACGATTGGCGAAAATTCCAATGTTCAGGATGGTTCGGTCCTGCACACGGACCCTGGCTTTCCATTGACGATCGGCGACCATGTCACCGTCGGACACAAGGTGATGCTGCACGGCTGCACCATCGGTCCAAATACGCTGATCGGTATCAACGCAGTGGTGCTCAATGGCGCGCGTATCGGCCGCAATTGCCTCATTGGTGCCAATGCACTGATCACGGAAGGCAAGGAAATTCCCGATAACAGCATGGTCATGGGCTCGCCCGGCAAAGTCGTGCGCGAACTCACCCCGGAGCAAGTGGCTTCGCTGCGTGCATCGGCGCTTGGCTATGTCGCGAATGCGCGGCGCTTCAAGCGTGACCTGGCAGCACAAACGGACGTCGCACCGTGACGCGCCTGGGGACACCGCTGTCGCAATCGGCGACGCGCGTTGTTCTGCTGGGTGCGGGTGAGCTGGGCAAAGAAGTCGCGATCGAGCTGCAGCGCCTGGGCGTGGAAGTAATTGCCGTAGACCGGTACGCGAATGCCCCTGCGATGCAGGTTGCGCACCGCAGCCACGTCATCAACATGCTCGACGGCGCAGCGTTACGCGCGGTGCTCGAACTGGAGCGACCCCACCTGGTGGTGCCTGAGATCGAAGCCATTGCCACCGCGACGCTGGTGGAAATGGAGCGCGACGGATTGCACGTCATTCCCACGGCCCGTGCAACGCAGCTGACCATGAATCGGGAGGGAATTCGCCGCCTGGCCGCTGAGACGCTGAACATACCGACATCGACCTATTGCTTCGCCGATGACGTCGATACGTTTCGCGATGCAATTGGCGCCATTGGCATGCCCTGTGTGGTGAAGCCTGTGATGAGCTCTTCCGGGAAGGGGCAATCGGTCGTTCATAACGCGGCGGGCATCGAAAAATCCTGGCAATACGCGCAGGCGGGTGCTCGGGGCAGCGCAGCGCGCGTCATTGTCGAGGGCTTTGTGGATTTCGACTACGAGATCACGCTGCTGACGGTGTGTCACAGCGGCGGGACCACATTCTGCGCCCCGATCGGACACCGTCAGGTGGATGGTGACTATCACGAGTCCTGGCAACCGCAGCCGATGAGCGACGCGGCGCTTGCGGCGTGCGAGGACATCG
Source organism: Gammaproteobacteria bacterium (assembly GCA_032124855.1). GTDB lineage: Bacteria > Pseudomonadota > Gammaproteobacteria > Pseudomonadales > Azotimanducaceae > DATJGR01. The sequence continues at coordinate 10,193 of JAQBCT010000152.1, read as the reverse complement.
CTCGTCGGGTAACGGATGAGCTGGGGGGCTTCGGTATTTTTGGCGCCGAATTCTTCGTCAAGCAGGACCAGGTCTGGTTCAGTGAAATATCACCGCGCCCCCACGATACCGGCATGGTGACGATGATCAGTCAGGATCTATCCGAATTCGCGTTGCATGCACGCGCGATCCTGGGCCTGCCGATCCCGCTGATCGAACAGCGGGGCATCGGTGCCTCAGCCGTCATCATGGTGGAAGGCGACTCCGCCAACGTGTGCTTCGACAATGTGGAGCGCGCGTTGGCGACGCCGGGCACACAGATCCGCCTGTTCGGCAAACCCGAGGTGCGCGGCCGGCGTCGTATGGGTGTCGCGCTGGCCACGGGTGACGATCTGGCCGAGGTGCGTTCGAAGGCGCGTGCCGCTGCCGCTGCGGTCACGTACACGCTCGATCCCTAGATACCTTGGCTTTGCCACGCGAGGCGGATATAGTCTGTCGGGCTCTTAGTACGTGACGCTTCGTCTGTGCAGATCTTCCGCCTCAGGATCACCGAACTTCTTACGCTGCTGCGACTGCCGGCCTAGCCGGCTATCACCTCTCCACAAGGGCGTACGCCCGCATTGCATCCACACCCGATCAGCACATAGCAGCGAGGTTTCGCCATGAGCGACCAGCAACCGTTTTCCAAACCAGGCGCCGCGGGCAACGCGCCGGGTCGGATGGCATTTCAGAAATATCATCCGTTTGCGCCGATTGCGCTGACGGATCGGCAGTGGCCAAGCCGCCGCATCGAGTCAGCGCCGCGCTGGTGCAGTGTGGATCTGCGCGACGGTAACCAGGCGCTGATTGATCCCATGGATGTGAGCGAGAAGCTCGCCATGTGGGATCTGTTGCTGGAAGTGGGCTTCGCTGAAATCGAGGTGGGCTTCCCGGCCGCATCGCAACCCGATTTCGATTTCATCCGGCGGATCATCGATGAAGATCGAATCCCGCCGCACGTCACCATTCAGGTGCTCTGCCAGGCCAGGCAAGAGCTGATTCATCGCACAGTGGAAGCGTTGCAGGGTGCGCCGAACGTCATTTTTCATCTGTACAACTCCACCTCGACGCTGCAGCGTCGCGTCGTGTTCGGCATGGATCGGGCGGGTATCGTGGATCTGGCGGTGCAGGGCACGCGGTTGGTGAAACGGGAACTCGAAGCGCTGCGCGGCAGCAATATCGCGTTCGAATACTCGCCCGAGAGCTTTACCGGAACCGAACTGGATTTCGCTGTAGAGATCTGCGCAGCGGTGGCCGATGAGTGGGGTGCCAGCGCGACGCGTCCCATGATCGTGAATCTGCCTTCCACAGTGGAAATGGCCACGCCGAATATCTATGCCGATCAGATCGAGTGGTTCATACGGCATTTCCCGGACCGCCAACGCATTGTGGTCAGCCTGCATACGCACAACGATCGCGGTACCGGCATCGCGGCAACGGAACTCGCGCTGATGGCCGGCGCGCAGCGCGTGGAAGGCACGCTATTCGGCAACGGCGAGCGCACGGGCAACTGTGATCTGGTGACGATGGCGATGAATATGTTTTCGCAGGGCATCGACCCGGAGCTCGACTTCCGTAACATGCGTCGCATCAAGGAGACAGTTGAGTCGATCAACAAACTGCCCGTGCATGAGCGGCATCCGTACGCGGGCGAACTGGTGTTCACGGCCTTCTCGGGTTCGCACCAGGACGCCATTCGCAAGGGCATGGCGCAAGTGAACGCAGATCACTGGGAAGTGCCGTATCTGCCGATTGACCCCGCCGATGTGGGCTCGTCGTACAAGGAGACAGTGCGAGTCAACAGCCAGTCCGGCAAGGGTGGGGTCGGTTTCATTCTGGAGGAGTTTTTCGGCGTCAATCTGCCGCGCCAAATGCTGATGGAGTTCAGCAAGATTGTGCAGGCCATGACCGAGCAACTCGATCGTGAAGTGAAACCTGACGAGATATTCGCAAAGCTGCTGGAAGTCTATGCGGTTGATACGGGACCTTATCGACTGATCGACTACGATCTTCAGCACGGTGCAGATGGCGCGCAGCGCTGCGCCGCGCGCATCGAAGCGTCGCAGCAGATCGTGCCGATCGCGGGAGAAGGATCGGGGCCGATCGAAGCGTTTGTGAACGGAATTATCGTGGTGCTGAACGAACCTCTGAACATCATCGACTACCACGAGCACGCCATGTCCACGGGCAAAGACGCACAGGCAATCTGCCTGCTGGCCATCGACGATGGCGCGGCTGGGCGGATGTACGGCATTGGCGTATCGGCGAATACCATCACCGCCTCATTGACGGCGATCATCTCCGCCATGAATCGACGCTGGACGGATCGCTGAACCCGAACGGCGTGCCAAATGGTGCCTGGCACCGTTGGGCACGCCGTTTCCGGGATGCCGCTCAGTCGCCGATGGGTTGTATTTTCACGTTGTGAATCATGTTGTCTTTTATCTGCAGCGTCTCGACGAGATAGCTGTCGATCTTCAGGCATAGATTTGTTTCGGGAATGAACTCCAGATGCTCCAGGATCAGGCCGTTGAGCGTGCGCGGACCGTGCGTGGGCAGATGCCATCCCATGGCGCGGTTCACATCCCGGATCAAGGCGCCGCCGTCGATGTAGAAGGATCCGTCTGACTGCGGATGGATTTCCGGCATGTTCGCTGCGAAGTCGGTGGTGAATTCGCCAACGATCTCCTCAAGGATATCCTCCAGCGTCACGATGCCCTGGATGTCGCCGTATTCATCCACCACCAGTGCGATTCGGCGTTTCTGCTTCTGGAAGTTGAACAGCTGGGTGTGCAGCGGGGTCCCCTTCGGCACGAAGTAGGGCTCGCGCGTCACCTGCAGCAAATCCGCCTTGGTGAATGCCGATTGTTGGAGGAAGCGCACCGCCCGTCGCAGATGCAGGATGCCGATGACGTTGTTGATCGTTTCCTTGTACACGGGCAGTCGGGTGTGCTGACTGGTCGATATCAGGGCGACGATTTCCGAGATCGGGCTGTCGATGTCGACGCCAACAATTTCGTTGCGGTGCACCATGATGTCATCGACGGTGACGCGTTCGAGATCGACCACCCCCAGCAACATATCCTGCCGCCGTTTCGGAATACGCGCGCCCTCGCGCAACATCGTGCGCAACTCGTCGATATTCAAATGGTCGCCGCCATCGAGCTCGGTCGTGTGCAGGAATGGTTTGAGCAGCGCGTTGCTCAACCAGTTGACCAGTATGACGAAGGGGTAGAACAACTTGAGCAGCGGGGACAGCACGTGGGACGCGGGGAATGCGATGCGCTCAGGGTTGTGCGCGCTGATCGTCTTGGGGGCCACCTCGCAGAAGATCAGAAACAGGAACGTGAATACCACCGGTGCGGCAGCCAGACCCTTTTCGCCGAACAGCTCGAGCCCGATCAATGCGGCGAGCGTCGCGGCCATGTTGTTGACGAGGTTGTTGCCAATCAGGATGACGCCCAGCAGCCGATCGGGACGGCGCAGCAGCTGGCTCGCCTTGTGCGCGCCTTGATCACCCTGCTTGACGAGGTGGCGCAGCCGGTACCGGTTCAGCGACATCATCGCTGTTTCCGATCCCGAGAAGAACGCCGAAAAGAGCGCGAGCACCGCAATGGCAATGAGCAGGGTGGAAACGTGAACCTCAACGTCCACCGTCAGGCGCGCCCAAGTACCAGTTCGAGCACGAATCGACTCGCGAAATACGCAAGCACGAGCAATAGGAATCCAACGAGTGTCGCACGCGTGGCCAGCGTGCTGCGCCAGCCGAAGGCATACCGACCGGCAAGCAGCACCGCGAAGGTGATCCATGACGCGCTGGCGAGAATGGTATGGGAGACCACGGAGGCGGCGAACATATCGCCCAGAAACAGGAATCCGCTACCGATGGACAGGCTCAAGGCGACGAGGCCAAGCCACAACAGCTGGAACAGCATCGTTTCCATCGTCTGCAGTGGCGGTAGCAACCTCACCCAGCGCAACGTGCCCCGATGGCGCAGCGATCGTTCCTGCAGCGCCAGCATGACCGATTGCACGGCCGCCATCGCGAGCACGGTGTAGGCGACGATGGAAATCAGGATGTGTCCCAGCAAGCCTTCGCCGAACTCCGATCGCGGCGCGATCGTCTGGTGGCCGAACACTGAACCGATCACCGCCAGTGCGCCGAGCGGGAGGATCACGACGAATAGATTTTCCAGTGGTTGCCACAGCGTTACGACGAGCACGAAAACCGCCAGCGTGAGCGCGATGAGTGATACCACCGAGGCCGCGCCGAGTCCAAAACCTGCCGGCTGGTTGACGACGAGATACTCTGTGACCGCGTGCAATACCACGGCTGCAGTGGTGATCAATAGCAGCCGATCGCGTCGGACGGCCAATTTTCGTACCAGCGTGGTGGTCTGAAGCAGAGCACCAATGAGATAGAGCGCGGCCGCGGCGAGACCGGGATACGCTGGATTCATGAGCGTGGGATGTGGCGCATAGGGGGGGCGAGTTTGACAGATGCGCTTTGGAATTCAAATTGAGCGGTCTGCACCTGCCGCGCGCTTGGCTATACTGCGCGCCTGCTTTTTTCTGACGAGCTGATCGATGTTCGAGAATCTCTCCGACCGCCTCACACGCACACTTCGCAGCGTCTCGGGAAAGTCGCGTCTCACCGATGACAATATCAGCGAGGCCATGCGCGATGTACGTACGGCGCTGCTGGAAGCTGACGTTGCGCTGTCCGTGGTGAAAGATTTTGTGGAGCGCATCCGGCTGCGCGCGGTCGGTACCGAGGTGGCCGAGAGTCTCAGTCCCGGGCAAGCGCTGGTTAAGCTCGTGCACGACGAACTGGTGGTGTTGATGGGCTCTGCCAACGACGCGCTGAGCCTCGCGGTGGCGCCACCGGCTGTGGTGCTGATGGCCGGCCTGCAGGGCGCGGGCAAGACCACGACGGTCGCCAAGCTGGCACGGCTGCTTGCCGAGCGGCACAACAAGAAAACAGCTGTGGTCAGTGCTGACGTTTATCGGCCGGCGGCGATTAAACAGCTTGAGACGCTGGCGGCCGAAGTGGGCGCATCGTTCATTCACAGCAGCGCAGATGAAGCACCGCTGGATATCGTCAAGCGCGCGCTGATCGAGGCGCGGACCCGTTTTGTCGATGTCTTGATTGTCGACACGGCCGGACGTCTCGCCATCGATGTGCCGATGATGGACGAGATCCGTGCGTTGCACGCGGCATTGAATCCCGCGGAGACCCTGTTCGTCGTGGATGCGATGACGGGTCAGGATGCGGCGCAGACAGCGAAGGCCTTTAACGATGCGCTGCCACTGACCGGTGTGGTGCTCGCCAAAGCCGACGGCGATGCGCGTGGCGGTGCGGCGCTATCGGTTCGTGCGATCACCGGCAAGCCCATCAAATTCCTTGGTGTCGGCGAACGAACCGACGGCCTGGAACCCTTCCACCCCGATCGAGTCGCGGCGCGCATCCTGGGGATGGGCGACGTGTTGACGTTGATCGAGGAGGCGGAGCGCAAGGTTGATCGCACCAAGGCGGAGCGTCTCGCCCGAAAGATCCAGAAGGGGCAGGCATTTGACCTGGAGGACTTCCGCGAACAGCTGACGCAGATGGCCAATATGGGCGGCGTGTCGAGCATGCTGGATAAGCTTCCCGGCATGGGCCAGTTGCCCCCGGCGGCGCAGGCGCAGCTGGGTGACGGGCAGTTCAAACAGATGGCTGTGATCATCGATTCAATGACGCGCCAGGAACGTCGCTTTCCAGATTTGATCAACGGTTCCCGCAAGCGCCGCGTGGCCAGCGGCAGTGGCACTCAGATTCAGGATGTGAATCGACTGCTCAAGCAGCACAAGCAGATGCAGAAGATGATGAAGAAGGTGACGAAGAAAGGGGGCATGGCCCGCATGATGCGTCAGGTGTCCAGCCTCAAAGGCATGTCCAATCGGGGTCCTGGAACCTGAAAATGTGAGGCGCCACGCGGCTTTGCACGCGGCGGGCGTTCCAGTAGAATACCGCGCCTTTCGCACAGAGCATTCGCATGGTCATCATCCGGCTGGCCCGTCACGGGTCGAGAAACGCACCCTTCTATCACCTCACGGTCGCCGACCGGGCAGCGACACGCGACGGCAAGCACATCGAGCGCGTTGGCTTCTTTAATCCATTGGCGCGTGGCAAGGCCGAGCGGCTCCGCGTGGATCTGGCGCGAGTGGATCACTGGTTGAGTGTCGGCGCGCAACCTTCGGAGCGCGTCGATCATCTGATCAAGGAAGCGCGCAAGCTCGCAGCGGGTGCTGCCGGGACCGCAGACGCCGCCTGAGCCGACCGTGACCGCGGTGGTCGTTGTGGGCCGGTTTGGTGCCGCATACGGAATCAAGGGATGGTTGAACGTCGCCTCGTATACGGATCCCCCGGACAACCTCGTTAGTTACCGGCCCTGGCTCGTTGAATCGAATGGCGCCTGGAACGAGGTACGGATCATGCAGATCCGGCCGCACCGCGCGGGCTTCGTGGTTCAGGTGGATGGCGTAGCGGATCGCGATGTGGCTCAGCGAATGGTCGGGCGAACGATCGGGATACCGCAAGCGGTATTGCCGCAGACCGAAGAGGACGAGTTCTACTGGAAGGATCTGATTGGGCTGGACGTCATTGATGACCGTGGATTTTCGTTGGGGCGTGTGCACGAACTGATGGAAACCGGGGCGAATGACGTCATCGTGGTGCGCAACGATCGTGGCCAGATCCTGATCCCGTTTTTGCGCCACGTGGTGAAGGACGTGGATCTCGCGGGGGGGCGCATGATCGTCGACTGGCCGGTGGAAAAGGCGGCTGAAAGCGGGCTCGAAGGGTAGCTGTGATGTGGGTGGGCATTGTCAGTCTGTTTCCTGACATGTTTCATGCGCTCACCGACGAAGGGGTTGTCGCGCGCGCCATTGCGTCCGGTGCATTGACGCTGGATATCGAGAATCCGCGTTTGCACGCAGATGATCGCCACGCGACCGTCGATGATCGGCCCTACGGTGGCGGCCCTGGGATGGTGATGAAGGTAGAGCCGCTGCTGCGCGCCGTGGCTGCACTGAGGCAGCGGGCGAATGCCGCGGTTCATACGGTGTACCTGTCGCCGCAGGGCAGGCGCCTCGACCAGGAGAAAGTTGAGCATCTGGCGACGCAGGCGCACGTGTTGTTCATTGCTGGCCGCTACGAAGGCGTGGATGAACGTGCGATTGATCAGGTGGTCGACGAGGAGATCTCCCTCGGCGACTTCGTGCTGACCGGGGGTGAGTTGCCGGTGATGGTGGTGATCGATGCGGTGGCGCGACACCTGCCGGGTACGTTGGGTAATGCGCAGTCTGCCGATGCGGAGTCGCACCGGGCCGGGCTGCTCGACTGGTCGCACTACACGCGGCCGGACGAGATCTCGGGATTGACGGTGCCTGAGGTGTTGCTGGGAGGTGATCATGCCGCCATTCGCCGCTGGCGGTTGCGCGATGCGCTAGGTCGGACCTATCAGCGCCGCCCCGATCTGCTTGCACACCGGCGGTTGTCGGCGGAAGAGCGCGAGTTGCTTGGAGAATTTTTGGAGGCGTCCGGTCACTAACGTGGCGGGGCATGTGAACAACGGAGCGGAAATCATGCGTAGAAACAAAATCATCGAGGCCATCGAGAACGAACAGATGAAGACCGATGTGCCGGAATTTCAGCCGGGCGACACGGTGATCGTGCAAGTTCGCGTGGTCGAAGGCGGCCGCGATCGTAACCAGGCATTTGAAGGTGTCGTCATCGGCAAGCGTAAGCGCGGGCTCAACTCGTCGTTCACGGTGCGCAAGATTTCTCACGGCGTCGGAGTGGAACGTTCCTTCCAGACGCACAGCCCTTTGATATCGAGCATCAGCGTCAAACGGCGTGGCGATGTGCGACAGGCAAAGCTGTACTACCTGCGCAGTCTGTCCGGCCGTGCCGCCCGTATTCGCGAAAAACTCTGACGAACGCGGCCGCGTCCGCGCGCGCCAGTCGGGGCATATCCGCTGGCTATTCGGGCTGGAACGCGACGGGGCGCGGAAAAGTCCAGCTTGTCGGGCGCGGGATCGGGGGAGGGTGCGCCCGACAAGCTGGTGATCCAGCGTTGCTGGAAAGTGCGGCGCGTCAGTTTGCGACCGGCGTACCGCGCAACCGCGTGCTGAGGGGGGGCTCAAGAACACGCCGTCACATCTCATGCTGTGCAGCTTGCGTGCCATCTGCCAACAAAGACATCTTTCTATATAAAATTCATATAGTTAGTGGTATAAACTCGAACTCATCTGATTTAGCGACCTGCAATCCGATGCGCCAACCGCGTTACACCCTGCGTCACCAAGCGCCGCAAAATGCCCGCATCTAGCGCTCAACTGATCGACCAATTCGTCGACGACCGTTGGCTCAGCCGCGGTCTGGCCACCAATACGCTGGCCGCCTATCGACGCGATCTCACCGCCTTGGCGTGCTGGCTGCAACCGCGCCGCCTCGACGAGGTCAGCGCCAAAGACCTGTTCGATTATCTGGGCCACCGCCAGACGACGGGATACCACGCGCGTTCATCGGCCCGCCTGCTGTCGTGTTTGCGCGGTTTTTATCGCTGGCTGGCGGAGCGCGGCACGCTGCCGCGCGACCCCACGGCGCGACTCGAACATCCCAAGCTGGGAAGACCGTTGCCCAAAAGCCTGTCCGAGGCCGATGTGCGCGCGTTGATCGAGGCACCGGATGTATCGATTCCTCGCGGTCTGCGCGATCGCGCGATGCTTGAGTTGCTGTATGCGACGGGGCTGCGCATCACCGAACTGGTGACCTTGCGCTCGAGCATGGTCAATGTGCGTCAGGGTGTCGTACGGGTGGTGGGCAAGGGCGGCCGCGAACGGCTGGTTCCGATAGGCGATGAGGCGCTGGGCTGGCTGGGCCGTTACGTGGTCGACGCTCGGCCAGCACTGTTGCGCGAGCCGAGCGACGTGCTGTTTCCCAGCCGACTCGGTCAGCAGATGACACGCCAGACGTTCTGGCATGCCATCAAAAAGTACGCGATGCTCGCCGGTATCGTGCGCGACGTCTCGCCGCATACACTGCGTCATGCATTTGCCACCCATTTGATTAATCATGGCGCCGATCTGCGGGCCGTGCAGATGATGTTGGGACACGCCGACTTGACGACCACGCAGATTTACACCCACGTGGCCCAAAGCCGATTGAAGCGTGTCCACGCGGAGCATCACCCGCGTGGTTGAATTCGCGGCGGGCACGGCGGTCTACACTGCGCAAGCAAGATGAAGAGGTGATTCACGTGAACACGAAAACCACGCCCTATCTTCGGGCCTTCGCGTTGTCGCTCAGCCTGTGGTGCGGCGGCGAAGCTGCGCTGGCCGCGCCCGGCGCCGTGTCGCAGGGTGTCGTCGATGCGGTGGTGGCAAAGCTCACCGCGATTCGGCCGGATCTCGAGATTGCCGAGGCCGCCCCCTCGCCCATTGCGGGAATGGTCTCCATCGAGCTGCGCGGCGGCACAGCGCTGACGGCGACAGCGGATGGCCGCTATCTGATTGCCGGCGACCTCTATGAGATGGATACGGACCTCGTCAACGTGGCCGAAGCGAAACGCGACGCCAAACGCCGCGAGTTGTTGGCCGGAGTTCCGTTGGCTGATATGGCCGTATTTCCGGCTCAGGGCAATCGTCGTGCTGTGCTGACGGTCTTCACCGATCTCGATTGCGGGTACTGCCGAAAACTCCACCAGGAAGTGCCGCAGCTGAACAAGATGGGCGTTGAAATCAGATACCTCGCCTATCCGCGCGCGGGGATCGGCTCCGATAGTTACGACAAACTCGTGACAGCCTGGTGTGCAAAGGATCGCAATGACGCGATCACACGCATGAAGCAGGGCGAAGTGCTGCCGAAACAAACGTGCACTAATCCGGTGGCCACCGAATACGAGCTCGGCCATCTGGCCGGCCTGCAGGGCACCCCGGCGATCGTGCTTGAAGACGGGCGCATGCTGCCGGGTTATATGACGGCGGACGAACTTGCGCAGGTTCTCGGAATCTAGGATTGCCAGTTCCCGCGTTGACTTCGATGGGGTGAGTCGCTAGCTTGCCGGCTCCCTTTTTCTCGATGGAACAGCCACGTGCAGCCGCTTCGAATTGGCCTGTGCGGCCTCGGTACG
>JAQBCT010000151.1:0-3391 GCA_032124855.1 Gammaproteobacteria bacterium | reverse complement strand
CCGATCGTGGCGCACGGTTTCGATAAGTACTGTTGCGCTATTGAGTACGGTTGCGTTATCGGTCACCGTCCGTCGTGCCGGCGCGCGACGGACCTGCGTGTGATTGTTGCCGCCTATTTTTTGATTACCGTCGTCTTATTGATTGCAATAGCCTATCGATATGTCCGAGAGCGACATTCTGTTGCAATGGCTGGAACGCGCCGCAGTCCGCAGACGCCTGAACGAGCGACTGCAAGAAGCGATCTGGCTGGTCATCACGCTGCTGGCGCTAGCCATTGTGTACCAGACTCTGGGCGCCGGGCTCGCGATGACGCAAATTGCAAGCGTGATGCTGCCGCTGTTTCTGGCCGCAGGCGCTGCCGCCATTGCGTACTTCGGTTGGCGTATGGCTGCGGGTCCGCTACTGACGCAAGCCGCATCCTGTGCCGACGCAAGCGCCGGACTGCACGACGAGCTTCGTAGCGCGTTGTGGTTCGCTCATCGCGAAACGGAAAACGGCTTTATTCGGACGCATCTGGAGCGTGCCGCGCGGACGGTGCAGCGTCTCGATGTACGCCAACTGTTTCCGTTTGTCATGCCGCGCAATTTTCCGGCGGCAATCGTCCTGGCATTGGTTGCCGGCGCACTGATGTGGGTGTTGCCGCACACAGAGCCGACGGCCGATGATTCACAAGCGGCGCCGGCGCGCTCCACCGAGTCGCGCAACGGCGTTTTCGTGGCCGGAGAATCTGTTCCGGAAGAGGAGAATTCCGAAGCCGCCGCCGCCGCCCGTGAACTGTCCGAAGCGGCGTGGCTGAAAGTCGAGACTCTGGCGCGTGAATTGACGGCAGGCCCGTCGACTGAGGATATTGCCCAGGCGATCACGGCACGCGATGCGAAAACTGCGGCCCGCTTGCTCGCCGGAATGCGCCGCAAGCAAATGGCAGAACCGGCGAGCAGTGCGGCCGCGCGACCCGAGACCGAGCAAATGTCCGCAACGCTCGCGAAAGGCATCATCGACCGGCTTCAGTCTTTGTTGAACGAAGGCGGCGGATGGTCACCGAACGCGAGCCGTGATCTGGACGACGACAACACCGAACGACTGACCGAGCAGGTGAGCCGGGAATTGCGCGAAGAAATGGATGATGCCCAGCAGAGCCTTCCCGGCGAGTTGAGCCCGGAAGAGGAGAGATTGAACACGACGCTGCTCGCAATGTCGCGCCAAAGTACCGGCGGCCGTGAGGTCATCCGCGGTGAAAGTCCAGCGATGCAGGGAGCGGGTCGGACCAGCGTTGGCAGCGGCGCGATGGGGCGCCGCATCAGCACCAGTACCGGCGGTGCGGGCGATGGCGAGCAGCCTCGCGCCAACCCGGACGGAAATGCGCAAGCCGAACCGGTACTCGGTCGCAAGACCGAGCGCCTGCGTATGCAGTTGCAGACGGTGAAAATAGAATCAGCCGAAACTGAAGATCGGGACGGCGCCGAAGAGTCTTTTTACGCCGCCACCCAGGCGCAAGCCGCGAAGACGGAATACGAAATTGTGACTGCCGTGCAGAGCGGCGGCGCCGAGCAGATTGCCGGCAACGAGCGCTTGCCGCTGGCGTATCGCGATGCGGTCAAACGTTACACCTTGCTTCAGCACCGTCGAGACGAGCAACAGGCAGCGCAGGAACGCGCCGCGCGCTGAGGGACTGATGCGTTTTCTCGCCTTTTCGCCGTTGCTTGCCTATTCGTTTCTCGCAGCGATTGCCCTGTTGATCTTTTTGCTGCACCTGCTTCGCCCGCGCGCGCTGCGCCGGATAATTTCCTCGACAGTGCTGTGGACGGAAGTCATCAGGACGCACAAGAAGTATCACGCGCCGTGGCGGTGGTTGCTGTCGTTGTTGCTGTGTTTATTGATCGGCCTGGCACTGGCACTTGCGCTCACGCGGCCGCAAGGAATCGGTCCGGCGCCGTCGCGGGTTGTCATGTTGCTGGACAATTCGCCGTCGATGGCCGCACGCACGCGCGATGGACAAACGCGCTGGGTCCATGCCGTGAAGCGCGCGCGCGAACTGATTGAATCGACCGCTGCCGACGTCATGCTCGCCGATACCATGGGCCGTGCGCCGATCAGTGGTTTCGTGCGTCCGGCACAGGCGATCGCCGCACTCGAGCAACTCGAGCTGATTTCCTATGGTCCGGTGCGGCTGCCTGAATTGCCGCCCCGCAATGAAATTGAAGTGCATGTCATCAGTGACGGCGTTGCCGACTACGAATTGCCTGCGGATGCAATAGTGCATTCCGTTTTCGAGTCCGCCGACAACGTTGCCGTGACCGGCTTGCAGACGCGCGCTTTTGCGACTGATCCGCTGCGCGTGGAAGCCTTCGTGCAGGTCTACAACGCATCATCAGTGCCCAAGCGCGTGCGTCTGTCGCTGCGCGGTGGTGATCGTTTCGCTGTTGAGCAGGATCTGCAGATGGACGCGGGGGAACTGATCGACGCCACCTTCGATGTAACAGACTTCTCCGAAGGCGTTCTCGCGGCAGCGGCAGTTTCCCGGGATGATGCTTATCCACTGGACGACATTGCGTTTGCGATGGTGGCTCGGCATCGCGTCCGCAATATCGTGCTCGTCAGTGACGGCAATTCACGTCTGGAAGACTCGATCCGGTCACTGCCGGGCATTCGGATGACCACAGTCAGACCGGCCGCGTTTGACGACGCCATTGCCGCGGATGCATATGTGTTCGATTCGTTCGCGCCATCGCAGGCGCCGCAGCGCGGTTCGTTGTTATTCCGACCGCCTCCGGTTACATGGCTGCCGGGCAATCGTCGTGATGTTCGGGAACCGGCGGTTAGCGACTGGAAACGGGGGCACGCGTTGCTCGACGGTGTCGCCTGGGGCAACCTCAGGGTCGGCCGCGCCACTTTGATTGCGGATGCGCCAGGCGAGGTCGAAGAGATGGTTGGCACGTCGCAAGGCGCGTTGATTGCGACCGGTAACGCGCATGCGCGGTGGATCGTCGCCGGCTTCGCGCCGCAGGATTCGAATCTGCCGTTGCAACCTGGCTTCCCGATTTTTCTGGGCAACGCTTTGAACTGGTTGACCGAAAGCGAGCCGCTAGTATCCAGCGCGCTCGGCACGGTTAGAGTTCCGCTGACCAACGCGCAAGTCATCGACGGTAAAGGAAAACCGGTTGCCAGCCGGGATATCCCGGGTGCGAGCATTTTTGACGCGGCTCAACCGGACGTGTACACGGCAAGCGCAAATGGCCGGAGAGTGCGCATTGTCGCCAACGTGCTCGATCCGCGTAATTCAGATATCAACCTCAGCCGCTTCGGAGATGAATCCACAGCAGAACCGGGTGTATCGGGAAGTGCGCGCATTGAGCCCTGGCTTGCGCTGGTGGCCATCGCGTTGCTGTTTGT